>CALPLL020000104.1 GCA_943324395.2 Rhizobium sp. Q54 | reverse complement strand
TCAAAAAATCTTTCATTCGGTCAGTACCACAACCGGCACCATAAAAGAATAAATGAGTTACATTTTCTTTATTTAAGGAAATATCAAAACGATCGTTTACCCGAGAAATAATTTCTTCTTTATTAAGAACTTCAGGATTTAATCCTAATGTTTGTGTGGTAAACAAGATTTTTCCGGTTTCGTCAATTGAAATCCAATCGGCTTTTGTAGAACCGCTATCAACTAATAATTTCATATATGTTGGTTTAAAACATTATTTATTAAACACAAAATCCCCAAATAAATGGGGATTGAAGGAGGTTTTATTATTTTAAACTGGAGATATGAACAGATAAATCAATTAACTTACTTGAATATCCATATTCATTATCGTACCAAGAAATGATTTTGAAAAAAGTAGAATTCAAACCAATTCCTGCTTTAGCATCTACAATTGAAGTTCTTGGATCAGAAACAAAATCTTGAGAAACTACAGCATCTTCTGTATATCCTAAAATTCCTTTCATTGTAGTTTCAGAAGCATTTTTCAATACCGCCATAATTTCATCGTAAGAAGTCTCTTTTGCTAATTTAACAGTTAAGTCAACTACAGAAACGTCTGTCGTAGGAACACGCATTGACATTCCAGTTAATTTTCCATTCAAATCAGGGATTACCATACCTACTGCTTTTGCAGCACCAGTTGATGATGGAATAATGTTACAAGAAGCAGCACGACCACCTCTCCAATCTTTTCTTGATGGACCATCGCAAGTCATTTGTGTAGAAGTTGTTGCGTGAACAGTTGTCATTAATCCTTCTAAAATTCCAAAATTATCATGAATAACTTTTGCTAAAGGAGCCAAACAATTAGTTGTACAAGAAGCATTTGAAACTACTGTATCAGAAGCTTTCGCTTTATCGTGATTTACACCCATTACAAACATTGGCGCATCAGCCGAAGGAGCTGAAATTATCACTTTCTTTGCTCCGCCTTTAATATGTCCTTGTGCAGTTTCAACAGTGGTGAAAAAACCTGTACATTCAGCAACTACATCTACTCCTAGTTCATCCCATTTTAAATTGGCAGGTTCTCTTTCAGCGGTAATTCTAATGTGTTTATCATTAACAAATAATTTTCCATCAACGACTTCAACTTTTCCAGCGAAACGACCGTGAACAGAATCGTATTTTAATAAATAAGCCAAGTGATCTACATCTAATAAATCATTGATTGCTACTACTTCAACATTGTCTCTATTGTATGATTCTCTAAAAACAATTCTTCCGATTCTTCCGAAACCGTTAATTCCTAATTTTACTTTTGACATTTTTTAAAACTTTTAACAGCTAGTTGTTACTAATTGTTGGTTATTATTAATTTTTATTTTTTATGTTGACATAATGTCGGATACTCTTAATAATTCTTTATCTATTTGGGTATTACCTTTAATAGCTTGTTCTAATGGCGTTAAAGTAATTTTATCTCCTAAAATTCCAACCATAAAATTTGATTTTCCTTCTAGTAATGATTCTACTGCTTTTACACCTAACCTACTTGCTAAAACACGGTCGAAACAAGATGGAGAACCACCTCTTTGCATGTGTCCTAGTACTGAAACCCGAACATCGTATTCAGGCATATTGGCTTCAACATAATCTTTTAGTTCAAATACGCTTTTACCTATTTTATCTCCTTCTGCAATCACAACTATACTTGATGATTTACCTGAAGATTTACTTTTTTGCAAAGAATCTAACAAACGCTCTAATCCTAAATTTTCTTCTGGAATCAAAATCTCTTCAGCTCCAGCTCCAATTCCTGCATTTAATGCAATATGACCTGCATCTCGTCCCATTACTTCAACAAAAAATAAACGGTTGTGAGAACTTGCTGTATCTCTAATTTTATCGATTACTTCAATTACAGTATTTAAAGCGGTGTCGTAACCTAAGGTATGACTTGTCCCAAAAATATCATTATCAATAGTTCCAGGAATTCCCATTACCGGAAAGCCAAATTCACTATTAAAAACTTCGGCACCTGTAAAACTTCCATCACCACCTATTATTACAAGTGAATCAATACCAGCTTTAACAAGATTAATGTAGGCTTTGTTTCTTCCTTCTGTGGTCATAAACTCTTTAGATCGAGCCGATTTTAAAATGGTACCTCCTTTATTAATTATATTGTTAACGCTTCGAGGTCCAAGTTCTTTAAAATCACCTTCAATCATTCCTTGATAACCACGATAAATACCAATACAATCAATGTTGTGATAGGCACAAGTTCTAACAACAGATCGAATAGCAGCATTCATTCCTGGAGAATCTCCTCCTGAAGTCAAAACACCTATTTTTTTTATTGTATTACTCATTTTTTATGTTTTAAAATGTAAACTTAATATAAATTGGGTTTATAAAAAGTGGATTTATTGTTAAATTCCTAATTTACTCAAATTCAAACGTTTTCGTTGATAAGTTTTTTAAATGGAACTATTTAAAAAAATTAAGTATGAAAAACTAATCTACTTCTTTATTTAAAATTGCATCAGAATTAACTTTATTATTTTTAATTGATTTATTTTTTTTAGTTTTAAAATTAATAGCATTATTTGGTACGTCTGAATCCGATTGATCAATTGATTTATTTTCTTTTGGAGCTAAAATTTTCTTTTTAAATAATTTGTTAACCAATTCTTTAAAAGTATTAAAGTCAATTTGATAGGATAATCCAAGTCCTTGAGTATAACCAATACTTTGACCTAAATAAGTAATATCATTTTCCTTATTGAAAACTCTTAAATTAAGCGTACCGTCTTCATTAACACGATATTGAACTTCAACATCTCCTACAACTGCCGATTGATTAATTCCACCTACTGGAACTCCTAGTTTTCCATTAAAAGTGATTCTATCATTAATTTTTGATGAAACGGTAACTCCAAATCTACCATCAGTTTCAGTACCAGGACGTTTATCTGCTAAAACGTAATCAATACCCAAATTAAACTTTCCCTCTTCATCTTGAAAAATATCATTAAATATCCCACTGAATTTCTCAAATATATTTCCAGTTAAATCGGTTTGGCTTATTCCTAATTGGCTTAAAAAACCACCGGATGAAAGTAAATACAATGCTTGTTTTTGTCTGGTATCTCTATCGTCTAGTTTGTATTGAATTTCCGATTTTAGTACAGAACTAACAGTTGGAAAATTAATTGAAAAATCGGGTTCAACATTACTCAAATTACCTTTTATTCCAATCACCACTTCTACAGGGACTTTTTTATTAACCGATGTATTGTCTAATAAAACCGCAGGATTTGCAGTTGTTTCATAAACAGCTTCTAAATTAATATTTGCTTTAAGTGGATCTCCTTCCCAAACAATTGAACCGAATTTTTTTACTTTAAACTTTTTATCAATTAATCCACCATATTTAAAATTATAAGTCCCTTCATAGACTTGAAAATCCCCTGTCATGATAAATTTCCCTAAAGTATTTATTTCTAATAGTAAGTTACCATTACCACGACCTTTCATGCCATGTCCAGAATTTCTGTTTAATATTACCTCAATCTCCGCTTTCTGATTAATGTCTAAATTAAATTTCAATTCTAAACCATTATAATTTCTAGAATTATTCGCAACACCTTTTCCAATATTATATTTTTCTTTTGAAGTAAGAAAATGAATATAATCGTTAGTTCCCGAAGCATTAACATCGTTTATAGGGATTTTAATCGCGGTTCCTTTCTCTGATTTAGCATCAATATTAATTATCAATCCGTTTGAAGGACCTGATATCGAAGCCACTCCATCTATAAATGCAGTCCCAAAATAGGCCGCATCTTGTCTGTCTTTAGTATCTAATGCTAAAAATCTATCGGATTTAACTTTTAGATCTAAAAACCAATCTGAAAATTTATTATGTTTTACTCTTCCATCTAAAACCCCTTTAGATTTAAATTTGGAATCAATAATACTTACATTTCTAACGATGAAGGAGTTTTCTGTAATATCAACAATTGAATTATTTTCAAATTCATAATTCACGTTCAAATAAGGTATTGAAATACCTGAATCTTCTAAATACATTCTTCCATTAACGGTTGGGTTTGTAATAATACCCTGAATATTGGTGCTTCCAGAGGCAAATCCTTTAATATTGGTAATAATATCCCCTCCTATTAGCCCTAAAATACCTAAATTAAATTTATTGAAATGCAAATCTAAATTTGTTTTTGTTTCCTGATTTTCAATATTAAATTCCCCTTTTGCATTAAAAGATTCTACATTTTCATTAACAATAGAAGAATTTACATTGAATTTTTTTAATTCATTATCGCCTTCAATATCCAAATTCAGTTTTCCCAAAAGCACTTTGTTTACACTTAGATTATCAATAAATAAAGAAGCTGTTGGTAGGTATATTTTTTTATTTTGTTTAAAATTAACATTGCCATTTAATACCCCATTTAACGTAAAATCGGTGACTTCAGGGGTTAATTTATTGATATCAATATTGGTGAAATTCAAATTTAAATCTTTAGAAAACTTATCATTAATAAAACCTTTAAATGCTACTTTTTGATTTTCATGGCTTAATGAAAAATCATCAAATGAAAAGTTTGAAAGTCGTTTATCAAATATTAATTTGTTTTTATCATCGTCTTTTTCATTCAAATACCATAATACATTTTTGAATTTCACTTCTGATTTTTGAATGCCTACTACGTTATTATTTTCTTTGTTAATAGTGTGAAAAACATTCAATTTGTAATAATCATCCGCTTTATTTCCACCTTTAAATTCAGATCTTACAAATAAAGTATCGTTTTTAATTACATTTATCATACTAAAATCAGAAATTTTATAGTTTTTAGTTTGCAAGCTATCTAAAGAAACATAAGCATTATACAAAGGGTTTTTATTATCAACACGGATGTTAATTTTATGAATATTATTGCCGTATGCAGTAATTTTTGGAGAATCAAAATTAAATTTGAAATCATTTCTATCTGAATTTATTGATCCTTGCAATAAAGTATTTGGTGCCAATGAAATTCCGGGTAAAAAAACATCTATTATTTTATTATAAACAGAAAAATTAAATTTCAAAAATTGACCTTTTATAATTTTATTAGGTTTGTAATTAGCATAAAGACTACCCAACGAATTTTCAATCATTTTTTGTAATTGATTTATTTGGAATTTCCCAACAATTTTACCTTGAACAATATCTGGAGAGTTAATTGAAATTGTTCGGGTTTTGTCATCATCAAAACTAGATTTAATATCAAAATCGTCAAAATAATAGGTTTCTTTTTCATTTTGATAAGAGGTGTTTTTAATGTTTATTGAACCCTTTACATTATCTAAATTGGTTCCAGTAACCCTCATATCAATAGATCCTTTAAAAACAGAAACACTATCTTTTTGTATCAAATTCAATTTCTTCAAATTGGCATAGTCAATATTGGCATTAAAATTATAATTGATATCTTTCTTTTCAAGATCTACCAAACCATCAAAATCCATGTATAAATTTGGATCATTTACATTTAATTTTCCTTTAAAAATTGGTTTTTTGAAATTACCATTTACTACAATATTTGTATAATTGTACCCTTTATAATTGATTTTATAGATATCACCCGATAAAGAGGTGTTTAAATTTTTTAGTTTAAATCCTTTTCCATCAATATCAACATTTAAAGTCACAAAATCAAGATCTTTTTTATCTAGAAATTTTCCAATTTTAAAGTGTTCTAAAATTATATTTCCTTTATAAGATGCATTATCGATGTTATTAATATTGGTCATTTTCAAGTTCGTCTGTAAATTTCCAAGTGAAGTCGTCATATAGAAATCAGCTCCAATTGACGAAGTTGTAATTTCAGTTTTACCTCTTAAATCAAATTGGCCCAATTTACCCAAAGTACTTGGTAAACTTTTACCTAAAATATTGGGTAGTATTTTTACCAAATCTTTATAATTTGAGGTTAATTTATTGAAATTCCCCCTCATATAAAAAGGTTGTTTTTTAGTTCCCAATAGGTTTTTAAAATTTATATTTCCAATAATTTTAGTGTTATTTCTATCTGCTAAATTTAATTTTGAAAAATACAAATCATTAAGAGTTCCTTTTATAATTGATTTGATTTTGAAGTGTTGGTTTACCCCTAATTCTTTGTAAAAATATCGGACATCATTAGAAGCAATTGAAGCAGAATCTATCTTTACATTAAACTCAACTTTATTATTAAAGTCAGCAAAATCATTTCCGTTGTAATTCAAAATTGCATTTCCATTAAAGAAAGAATTTTTAGTAATGAAGCTTAGTTGTTCTGCTTTTATGTGTTTTAATGTGTAAGCGAAGTTCGTTTTTAAATCATCAACAGCAATTCC
>CALPLL020000103.1 GCA_943324395.2 Rhizobium sp. Q54 | reverse complement strand
ACCAAAATTCATTTTGGTTTGGGTTTTCATTGTAGGAACCCCCTTCTGGGATCATGGAATAATCCCTTCTGCTTTTTGAGTGACACGATAAAAGACACTCCAAAAGTTCACTTTTGAGAGTGAGGAAGAAATAAAAAACCCTAACCAAAATTTATTTTGGTTAGGGTTTTCATTGTAGGAACCCCCCTAGGATCATGGAATAATCCCTTTTTTTGAGTGACACGATAAAACTTATTTTGTCTTAGATTTTCGGTTTGGATTATTAACATGTTTTTGTAAAATCCTTTTTCCCTCTTGCTTGACTTCGTCTTTTTTTCGGAAACTCCATACGATATCACTGGCCTGTTTTCGTGTTTCTTCAATATCTACAATAGGAGCGGGATAGTCTTTTCCAATGATGCAATTGTAAAATTGCTGTTCCATTTCGTTCATTTTCCAAGGCTCGTGAAGTAAGTCAACAGGGACTTCAATCAATTCAGGCAACCATTTTTTGATAAAAACACCATCTTCATCGTGTTCTTCAGAATTTTTGATGGGACTGTAAATACGGATCGTATTAATTCCTGTTGTACCAGATTGCATTTGAATTTGGGGGTAGTGAATACCGGGTTCGTAATCTAAAAATTGGCGTGCCAGGAAGTGTAATTCTCGCCAATCTTGCCATAAGTTGAAGGTGAAAAAGGAAACCACCATGGCGCGCATTCTAAAATTGATATAACCGGTTGCCACTAAACAACGCATGCACGCATCCACAATAGGGACGCCGGTTTTTCCCTCTTGCCACGCTTTAATGTAGGTTTCGTTCTTCGGTTTTACCAAAACGTCATATGCTTTGTTAATGTTCTCAAATTCCATGGTGCATTCATCCTCAAATTTTTGAATAAAGTGGCAATGCCAATGCAATCGGGATACAAAATTTAGAATAGCTCGTTTGTTTTTGGAAGTTTCATAATGCTGGTTCGTATACTGATAGATCATTCGCATACTAATATTTCCGTAGGTCAAATAAGGAGACAATCGGCTGCAGCCCTTTCGACTTAATGCAGGTTTAGAAATGTGTTTGCTGTAATTTACATAGCGTTCTTTAACAAAGCTGTCCAAATAGCGCCAAGCCCAATATTCGCCACCTTGCTGAAAATTTTTATTGGGAATGGTAATTTCAGTTGGTAATGTTTCGCCTTTTATAGAATCATAAAATTCAGCATCCAATTCAATCGTTTTTAAATCGGATTCCTTTACCATTTTGGGGGTATCACGCATCACATTTTCCCATCGTTTATCCCAATCTATTCTCGATTTTAGTTTGCGAATTACTCCATGCATTTGAAATTGTTTCCAAATTACAGCGTTCTTTTGAAAGAAATCGCTCATTTCGATGTCGCGATTGTACGTTATTTTGTTTCCTATTTCTTGGTGGGAAAAAACGGTATTAATCTCGTATTTTTTGATTAATTCTGAAAAAACAGTTTTCACTTCGTTATGAAAATAATAGATTTTAGAATTTGAAGGTTCTAATTTTTTATTTAAATCTTCAATTGATTGGTAAATAAATCTCCAATGACGTGCGTCTGAATCGGGGTAACTCATCACCGATGGCTCAAAAAAACAAATTAATAAAAGGGGAATATTGGATTGATGTGCATAAAAAAGTGCTTCGTTATCAATGATACGGAAGTCACGTTTGAACCAAACAATATTTACAGCCTTTTTATCCAATTGAAAAATGGTAATTTGTTTAATGACTTTTTGAAAAGAAAAACAATTTACGTTTAATTGTTTTAAGAAAAGTTTAAACAAATATAGTTATATTAATTTGGGGGATAAGAAATTTATTCACAAATTGGTTCTAAATCATAACCAAGAATTGTGCTAATTTGGTCAATAGCTAAATAAATTTTTAAAGCATAAAATGGATTTATTAATTAAACTTTTACTTAACTAATCTTGAATTATCTTAATAAAAATAAGATAACTAGGAGCATTAAATTGATATAATTACCTTTAAATTCTATTATTGATTTAAAAATAAGATAAAAAAAAGGAGTTAATAATTATTAATAGCTATTTTTGTTTAAAATAAATCTGTAATGCCCAAAACTAAATCCCTCTATCTAGTTTTTAATCTCTTGTTTTGTGTTTTTTATTCTTTTAGTCAAACGACAATAAAAGAGGATAATTTTTTGGCTACCTATCATAAAAATAGCATTGAACTAAAATTTGATTTTCCTGTAAATGTTAAGGCCTACAATCAAATTGATCTTCAAGAATTGAGTGTTGTTCCTCAATTCAATCAAACTACTTTTTTGATTACAAATGTAAATCCTGCTCAAATTATAAAATTGGCATACCGTTTTATTTCAAGTAAAAACGCAACAGAACACACTAGTTATTTGGCGAGTCCGTCAACATCAAGTGGAACTATAAATGTATATTTTAACCATCCTGTTGATATCACTTATACTCAAACTCAAAATGGAATTAACCTCGGTAGCAACTTGGATGACATGCTTATTAATTATATAAATGCTTGCACAAGCACCCTTGATATTGCCATTTATAATTCCTATTCACCTAGCGGAACTACTGGAATTGCGGGTGCCATTAATGCCGCTTTTAGCCGTGGAGTTCAAGTGCGATTAATCTATGATGGAAGCACCAGTAGTGTGATGATTCCTTTATTAAACCCATCTATTCCAATTTTGCCAAGTCCTACTTCTTCAAGTTATGGCATAATGCATAATAAGTTTGTGATATTTGATGCAAATAGCACTGATGCGAATAAACCAGTTGTTTGGACTGGATCAACCAATTGGACGGTAGCACAAATTGATGGACCAGATAAAAATGGTGCTATTGTGATTCAAGATCAGGCGTTAGCTTTAGGGTACAAAATAGAATTTGAAGAAATGTGGGGTTCCTCAACTTTAGTTCCAAATACAACAGTGTCTAAATTTGGACCATATAAAACCAATAATACACCTCATAATTATAGTATTGGGGGAAAAATAGTAAATAGTTATTTTAGTCCGAGTGATGGAGCCAATGCTAAAATTATAGAAGCTATAAACACTGCCAATACCGATATTGATATCGCAACTATGTTAATTACTAGATCCGATATTAGTTCGGCTTTGATTAGTAAATTTAATAGTGGTTTAACCAATTTGAATATGGTTTTAGACAGTCAAAATCCTACTGGAAATCAGTTGTCAGTCCTTCAAACTGGGATAAACACCAGTAGAATTGTAACTTTTACTGCAAGTGGTATTATGCATCATAAATTCATGGTAATTGACAATTTCAATAACGCTTCTGATCCGCAAGTACTTGTAGGTTCTCATAACTGGAGTACTTCGGCGGAAACTAAAAATGATGAAAACATATTAATTGTTCACGATGCCAATATTACCAATCAATATTACCAGGCATTTTCTTATTTGTTTCAACAAGCTGGAGGAATTTTAAATACGACTCAGCAGCAATCTTCTGAGGGAAATTTAGTAGTATACCCAAATCCTACTAATGGGCTATTGCACTTTAACGACGCTGAAATTAACCAAAACGAGAGAGCTACTATCAAAGTTTTCGATGTTTTAGGCAACGTAATTTTAGAAGAGCAATTTGCAAGTTTATCTAATAAAACAATTGATTTAAGTTCTCAATCTTCGGGAATTTACTTTGTTGAGGTTAAAACGAATGGAAATTGCAAACCATTTAAGGTGGTAAAATTTTAATGAAGCGATGTAGCTTTATTTATAACTAATAGAAATTATTGAATATTACTTATTTCTTTTCCTAATAAGTAATTTGTTAATAATTTAATTTCTAAATTGTTTGATCAACTTTATTTGTATTTTAGTGCCTACATTTTTAAATTAGATTTAATCCAATTCCATTTTTATTATGAACGAAATTATATGTCCCAATTGTAAGAAAGCATTTAAAGTTGATGAAGCTGGATTTGCAGCTATTTTAAAACAAGTTCGCGACCACCAGTTTGAAGATGAATTGGAAAAACGATTAAAATTAGCCGAAAATGAAAAAGAAAGTGCTGTTAAATTGGTAGAAGCCAATCTTAAAAATGTACTTCAAGATAATTTATCCAAAAAAGACATAGAGACTTCTCAAAAGATAGCTGCCAAAGAAGCAGAGATAGCTGAAATTAAATCCAAGTTGGAAAATGCAGAACTTCAAAAACAGTTGTCGGTAAATGAAGCGGTTCAAAAAATTGAAAAAGAACGAGATGCTTTGGCGAATGATTTGAAAAGTAAGGAAACAGAAGCTCAATTGCTTGAAAAATCATTGAATGAAAAATTTGCTGCACAGCTTAAGACTAAAGATGAAATCATCAAAATGAAAGATGACGAAATTGATTTGCGCAAAGATTTGAAGCTAAAGCTGTCTACTAAAATGATTGGAGAAACACTAGAACAACATTGTGAAACTGAATTTAATAAATTACGTTCAACAGCTTTTCAAAAATCCTATTTCGAAAAAGACAACGATTCAAAGTCGGGCACTAAAGGAGATTATATTTATCGTGAAAATGACGAACACGGAAATGAAATTATTTCAATTATGTTTGAAATGAAAAATGAAGCCGATGCTACTGCTTTAAAAAGAAAAAACGAGGAATTTTTTAAAGTATTGGATAAAAACAGAAACGAAAAAAAATGTGAATATGCTGTTTTAGTTTCTACATTAGAAGCGGATAATGACTTGTACAATATGGGTATTGTTGATGTGTCTTATAAATTCCCCAAAATGTATGTGATAAGACCGCAGTTTTTTATTCCTATTATTACCTTGCTCCGCAATGCCTCGATGAATTCCATGCAATACAAAGCAGAATTGAGTACCATGAGAAATCAAAATATTGACATTACCAACTTTGAAGATAACATCACTAAATTCAAAGAGGGGTTTGCCAAAAACTACGACCTGGCTAGTAGACAATTTAAAACGGCAATTGATGAAATAGATAAAACAATTGACCATCTACAAAAGACAAAAGATGCTCTTTTATCATCTGTCAACAATCTACGTTTAGCTAATAATAAAGCGGATGAATTGACCATTAAAAAATTAACCCAAGGTAATCCAACAATGAAAGCCAAGTTTGATGAACTTTCAAACGATAAATTGTTGTAATTTCTTTTTTTATTATTTAGATAGAAATAAACAAAAGAACAATTTCCCAACTAGGAATTATATAAGTAATTGATTTAGTTATGTAATAAAAAGGCCTCAATTTTAATTCAATTTTGACTAATAATTTAACAGTTGTCGAATGGATATTATAAAATTGAATAGAGTTCTAATTGCATTGGATTATAATCCATCTGCGCAAAAGGTGGCTGAAGTTGGATATTCTATCGCAAAAACTTTAGGTGCTGAATGCATGTTACTACATATTTTATCTACACCAATAATTTATACGTCAGTAAATTATGATCCAATTATGGGTTTTTCAGGTTTTGAAGCCTTAGAGAACTATCAATTGAATTCAGAACTACTTTCTAAATCTGCAAAAAAATACCTTGACAAGGTTAAAAAACATTTGGGAGATTCAAAAATAGAAACAATTGTTAAAGAAGGGGAGTTTGACCAACAAATAATGGAAACTACCAAAAACTATAAAGCAGATATGATTGTTATGGGAACTCATAGTCATCAATGGCTAGAAAAAATACTCGTTGGAAGCACAGCTGAAAGTATTATTCAAATTTCTCAAATTCCAATTTTAGTCGTTCCAACAAATAAATAATAAGTTATTTAGTGTTAAACATTTTATTATTAACACTTTACTGATTTATTATCATTACATTCAACAAATATTAAAAGTACAATCCATATGAAAATATTTATAAAAAACATGGTTAGTAACCGTTGCAAAATTATTGTAAAAGATATATTAAGGGAACTTGATCTACATTTTATTGTTGTTGATTTTGGGGAAGTTGAAATTATGGAAAACATATCTACAGAACAAAGAGAAATTTTAAATTATAAACTATTAGAATGTGGATTAGAAATTATGGATGACAAAAAATCAATCTTAATTGAAAAAATAAAATCAATCATAATTAATTTAATTCTACATACTGAAGAGAACATTAAAGTTAATTTTTCATGTTATTTAAGTGAAAAATTGAACCATAATTATACTTATTTAGCTAACCTATTTTCTGAAGTTCAAGGAATTACAATTGAACATTACATCATCAATCACAAAGTTGAAAAAATTAAGGAAATGATGATTTATAGTGATTTAACCATTACTGAAATTGCTCAGAATCAATGGAAAAATTAATCTCGGAAGCCAAAATTTATAGTAAAACTACATTTGAAATTTGCAAATACAACACTATTTACAGATTGGCAGATATATTTTCTTCAATAGCAGTAAGAATTGTGTTAATGTGTGTTTTTATATTGTTTTCTCTATTTTTAAATATTGGAATTGCTTTAGTGATTGGTGATT
>CALPLL020000102.1 GCA_943324395.2 Rhizobium sp. Q54 | reverse complement strand
GGAGCGATATGAATTTATCCGAAGTTCAAATTATGTTTTATGGGAAAAATATCAACCAAAATGAAATTTCAGTTTCAAATGGATTGACTATAAAAAGTATCCAAAAAACAGAAAATCCAAATTACTTATTTGTTACCATTGATACTAAAAATATAGCAGCACAAGAATTTGTATTTACATTCAAAAATGGTAATAAATCATTTACTCAAAACTATTCCCTTAAAGCAAGAAGAGAAAATTCGAAATACAGAAAAAGCTACGATTCTTCTGATGTGATTTATCTAATTATGCCGGATCGTTTTGCAAATGGAAACCCGAACAACGACAATTCAAAATCTACGAAAGAAATTTCAAATCGTTCTCTTCCAGGTGGAAGACACGGAGGTGATATTCAAGGATTAATAAAAAACCTTGATTACATTAAGGAATTAGGAGCAACAGCAGTTTGGCCAACGCCACTTTGCGAAGACAATGACGAAAATTATTCTTACCACGGTTACGCTCAATCTGACGTTTATAAAATTGATCCACGTTATGGAACCAATGAAGAATACGTTAAATTAAGTGCGGAATTACACCAACGTGGAATGAAAAATATCATGGATTATGTGACGAATCACTGGGGTTGGAAGCACTGGATGTACAATGATTTACCAACTTACAATTGGATTCATCAATTTCCTGGATATTCTCAGTCTAATTATAGAATGACAACGCAGTTTGATAAAAATGCTTCGAAAATTGACTCAAAACAGTGCATGGACGGATGGTTTGTTCCCTCTATGCCCGATTTAAATCAATCGAATCCATTAGTTTTAAATTACTTAACTCAAAATGCAATTTGGTGGATTGAATATGCCGATTTAGATGGTTTCAGAGTAGATACTTATTCTTATAATGACAAAGAGGGAATTTCAAAATGGACAAAATCAATTACTGATGAATACCCTCATTTTAACATTGTAGGAGAAGTTTGGATGCACGATCAAGCGCAAATGTCGTATTGGCAAAAAGACAGTAAAATTGGTGCTATCCAAAGTTACAATTCAAATTTGCCAAGTGTAATGGATTTTACATTGCACGATGCAATAGGCAACGTTTTTAATGAAGATCGTCAATCTTGGGACAGAGGAATGATTCAAGTTTATGATAATTTTGCTAATGATTTCTTATATCCTAATCCGAATAATTTATTGGTTTTTGCTGAAAATCATGATACCGGAAGATTCAATGAAATTTACAAAAGTGATTTCAAAAAGTATCAAATGGCGATGACATTAATCGCTACCGTTCGAGGAATTCCACAATTATATTACGGTTCAGAAATTGGAATGAAAGGCGATAAAGGAAAAGGTGATGCCGATATTAGAAGAGATTTTCCTGGGGGTTGGAATGGCGATACAAACAATGCTTTTAACAAAGAAGGAAGAACAGCTGAACAACAAAAATTCTTCGAATTCTCATCAAAATTATTCACTTGGAGAAAATCCAAAGAAGTAATTCATTCAGGAAAAACAACCCATTATGTTCCTGATAATAATGCTTATGTGTATTTCAGATACAATGAAAAAGAAACTGTTATGGTGATTATCAATAATAATTCTGAGAAACAAACTTTGAAAACAAACCGATTTTTAGAGTCAATTCAAAATTTAAAATCAGGAAAAGATGTATTGTCAGGAAAAACTTTTGATCTAAATAAAGAAATTGAAATCGAAGGTAAATCGGCTTTAATATTAGAATTAAAATAATATGAACAAGTTCTTAATTTACTTTCTATTTATGAACTTATTGTCATTTGCGCAAAGCAATATTGAAATGGTTGAACTTATCGACAACAGTAAATTTGAAGGAAAAATTTATAGAATTGAAGACTTTTCAACCAAATATATAAAACCAAGGAACGTTGATATTTGGGTTCCTACGAATTATTCTAAAGAAAAAAAATACAGTGTTCTTTACATGCACGACGGGCAAATGCTCTTTGACGCAACAATAACTTGGAACAAACAAGAATGGATGGTAGACGATGTTGTGAGCAAATTAACATCTGAAAATAAAATTAATGATGTGATTGTAGTAGCTATTTGGAACATTCCTGAAATTCGCCAAGCCGATTTATTTCCTAAAAAACCACTATTACAATTATCGCAAAAAGAACAAAAACTTTCATTTGAAAACGCTAAAAAACTAGGATATAAATTTAATTTGGAAGATATCAATTCAGATAATTATTTGAAATTTATCGTTGAAGAAGTAAAACCATTTGTAGATTCTAACTTTTCGGTTTATACCGATGCCGATCATACAGCAATTATGGGATCAAGTATGGGCGGACTAATTTCTATGTATGCCATTTGCGAATATCCTAAGGTTTTCAGTAAAGCTGCTTGTCTATCGACGCACTGGTTGGGTTTTAGAGAATTTGACAATAATCCGATACCTGAAAGTTTCTTTAAATACATGAGCGCCAATTTACCCGATTCAAAAAACCACAAAATCTATTTTGATTACGGAACCGAAACTTTGGATGCTGGTTATTTGAAATATGAATATCGTGTGGATGAAACATTGAAGGCAAAAGGATACAATCAACAAAATTTCAGAAACATAAAGTTTAAAGGTGAAAATCATTCTGAAGCCTCATGGCAAAAGAGAATTCATATTCCTCTTGAATTTATGTTTGGAAAATAAAAACTTTATAAATTATGAAAAAGATACTTTTAACGGCTTTAGTAATTGCAACTTTAATGAGTTGTAAAAAAGAAACTGAACAAAAATCGGAAAACAATTCTAGTTCACAAATCACGGCAATCACTCCTGAAATAGAAGAAAATGCGGTAATTTACGAGGTAAATATCAGACAATATTCTGAAGAAGGAACTTTCAATGCCTTTACAAAAGACATTCCCCAACTAAAAGAATTGGGAATAAAAATTCTATGGGTAATGCCCATTTTTCCTATTTCCCAAACCAAAAGAAAAGCTACCGGTGGTGAAAAAAGCAAATTTGCTTCTGAAATGCCAAAGGAAGAGCAATCAAAATATTTAGGAAGCTATTACGCTGTTTCCGATTTTAAGAAAGTAAATCCTGAATTTGGTACCATTGAAGATTTTCAAAATTTAGTCAAAACTGCACATGAAAACGGTATTTATGTGATCTTGGATTGGGTTCCAAATCACACTGGTTGGGATCATGTTTGGATTAAACAACATCCTGAATTTTACACTCACAATGAAAAAGGAGAAATCATAGATCCTATGAATCCTGAAACAGGTAAAAGTTGGGGTTGGACCGATGTAGCCGATTTAAATTACGACAATAAAGGGCTTCGTGAAGCTATGTCGAGCGATATGATGCATTGGATAAAAAACGAAAATATTGATGGATTCCGTTGTGATGTAGCTGGAAATGTACCTACTGATTTTTGGGCAGAAACCATACCAAAACTAAGAAAAGAGAAAAATATTTTCATGCTTGCAGAAGCTTGGCAACCTGAATTACTAAAATCAAATCTTTTTGATATGTGCTATTCTTGGGACGGTCACCACATGATGAATGATATTGCTCAAGGCAAAAAAACAATAACCGATTGGGATAATTTAATTGTTGATCTGACTAAAAAATACGAAGCTGATGATATTTTAATGAATTTCGTTGATAATCATGATGAAAACTCTTGGAACGGAACCATGAAAAGCCGACTTGGAGCTGCTGAAGAAACCATGACCGCATTATCGTATCTAACTCCGGGAATGCCTTTGGTATATAGCGGTGACGAATACGGATTGGATAAAAGTTTGAAATTTTTCGAAAAAGATTCCTTTACAAAAGTAAAAGGAAAACAATGGGAATGGAGAATGAAATTAGGCAAACTTAAAAATGAAAATGTCGCTTTAAATGGTGGTAAAAAAGCAGCTTCCTACACTAGAATTTTAACTTCTGACGATAAAAAAATCATAGCTTTTGAAAGAGTAAAAGGGAATTATAAAGTGATTTATTTAGGTAATTTATCTAAATCAGCAACTGCATTTACTTCTTCATTTGAAGGAAAATTTACCGATTATATGACAGGAGAAAAAGTAAATTATTCAAAAAATCAAAAGTTTACTTTCAAGCCTTGGGAATACAAAATTCTTATAGCAGATTAACAACTCTCGATATAATAAAAAGCACAAATCAGTTCGGTTTGTGCTTTTTATATTTTACTACCTTTGCTAAATCAAGTAAAGCTTGATAAATGGCTATGAATCAAAATTTCGATATACTAATTGTGGGTGGAGGTGCAGCAGGTTTTTTTACAGCTATTAATATAGTTGAAAAAAATCCATCGTTGAAAGTAGCTATTTTAGAACGCGGTTCAGAGGTACTTAATAAAGTTCGGATTTCTGGTGGCGGTCGATGCAACGTGACTCACGCGTGTTTTGAACCCAACGAATTAGTGAAATTTTATCCTCGTGGTGAAAAAGAATTACGCGGCCCGTTTCATCAATTTTGTTCCGGCGATACAGTAGAATGGTTTGAAAAACACGGCGTAGAATTAAAAATTGAAGCTGATGGACGAATGTTTCCCATTTCAAATTCATCACAAACCATCATTGATTGTTTTATTGACGCCACAAAAAAACTCGGCATTTCAGTTCTAACCAATCAAAGTGTACAATCCATTTTCAAAAAAGACGCACTTTGGAAAGTTGAAACACAATCGGAAACCTACCTTTCAGAAAAATTAATTTTAGCCACGGGAAGCAATCCAAAAGTATGGGAAATGCTTCAAAATTTCGGTCACGCAGTTGTTTCTCCTGTTCCTTCTCTATTTACATTCAATATAAAAGACCCCAGAATTGCAGCATTTCCAGGCGTTTCAGCACAAGTTTCGGTAAAAGTCATAGATACCAAACTAGAATCTTCGGGGCCGTTATTAATCACTCATTGGGGAATGTCGGGACCTGCAATTTTAAAATTATCGGCTTGGGGAGCAAGGATTTTGTTCGAAAAAAAATACCAATTTTCAATTGCCATAAATTGGTTGAACGATACAGATTCAGAAGATGTTGAGAAAATTCTAAAAGAGCTAAAATTAGAACATGCTAAAAAAGCCGTTTCAAAAAAATCTCCATTTGAATTAACCAACCGATTATGGGAAAGTTTGGTGATGGCTTCAGGTATTGATACTGAAACTAAATGGGCGGATTTGTCGAAAAACCAACTTCAAAATTTATCCCAACAGTTAACCAATTCCGTTTTTCAAGTGAATGGAAAAAGTACCTTCAAAGAAGAATTTGTTACCGCAGGCGGAATTGATTTAAAAGAAATTAATTTCAAAAAGATGGAAAGCAAACTCCACGAAAACCTATATTTTGCAGGCGAAATTGTAAATATAGATGCCGTAACTGGCGGATATAATTTTCAAAATGCGTGGACAAGTGGTTTTATTGTTGCCAATTCAATTTAGCGATTCAACCACCAAATACTTGCATTCAAAACGGTCGCAAAACTAACCCACGCTAAATACGGAATAAATAAAAAGCCCGCGATCTTATCAATTTTTTTGAATTGAATATAGGTTTCATATATCATTAACCACAACAATACAATTTCTATAAAAGCCAACATCGGATTGTGTAATCCAAAAAACAAAATAGAACAAAGTGCATTCAAGGCCAACTGAATAGCAAAGAAAATTAGGGCTTTTTTTACGGCTTCTTTATTGGTTTCAATTCTATTCCAAACCAACCCAGCAGCAATTCCCATCATAATATACAACATCGACCAAACAGGCGCAAAAACCCAATTAGGCGGATTAAATATTGGTTTAACCAATGTTGGAAACCAAGTGGTAATACTTGATCTTGTTGCCATTCCAGAAAAATAACCAATTGCTAAACAAGTAGCAACGACCACCAAAATTCTCTTATATTTGTTCATCTGATAATTATTTAGATAACAAATTTAAGGAAACTTTACTTTGAAAAGTCGATTTTCATCAACGTATAAATCAAAAAAAGTATCTTTGTAAAAATTATTGCATTTTATGAGTTCATCAAAGGATTTTATACCTTCAAAATACACCCATTCTATTGAAAAAGGCGCTTTTACATGGAGCGCTCCCAGTAATATTGCTTTAGTAAAATATTGGGGGAAAATCGAAAATCAATTGAACGAAGCGGATGAAATTCTGACACAAATTCCCGCAAATCCTTCTGTGAGTTTCACTTTGAACTCATGTAAAACGGAGACTAAATTGGCTTTTGCCAAAAAAAATAACAATGGTGAATTTTCATTCGACCTACTTTTTGAAGGTAGCCCAAAAGAAGAATTCAAACCGAAGATTCAAAAATTTTTAGAGCGAATTGAAATTTACTTGCCTTTTTTAAAAGACTATCATTTTACAATTGACACCAAAAATACTTTTCCGCACAGTTCTGGAATTGCTTCTTCAGCATCTGGAATGGCAGCATTAGCTGTAAATTTAATGAGTTTAGAAAAATTGTTATCCCGAAACTT
>CALPLL020000101.1 GCA_943324395.2 Rhizobium sp. Q54 | reverse complement strand
GATTCTTTTCACAAAAGACACTACTAAAATTTATGTTTACCTTGAAAAAGCCAAAGCAAATAAATTTGACGGTTACGTTGGCGTTTCAAATGACAGGAAAAACAATTTAGAACTCAATGGGTATCTAGATCTTTTATTAGTTAATATTATGAACGCGGGAGAAAACTTATCGTTGTATTGGAAAAGCGACAGCGGAAATCAGAAGACGTTTAATTTAAGTGTAGAAGTGCCTTATATTTTTAAGAGCCCATTTGGCATCAAAGCCAATTTGAATATTTATAAGCAAGATAGTATCTTTCAAAATGCAAAAACTGCGATTGATGTTGGTTATTTTTTTAATTACAATAGTCGTTTGTATTTAGGATATCAATCTGCAGAATCTAGTGACATTCAAAAGACTAATAATTCGACCATTAGCGACTATAGTAATTCATTTTTAACAGCAAACTTTGAATATATTAACCTTGACAAGTCCAATTTTTTATTTCCTGAAAAAACTAAATTGAGTTCAAAAATTGGTTTTGGTTCTCGTTATTCTAATTTTAATAACTACAAACAATTTTTTGGCAACATCGACATTAGTCATTCTTTACAATTAAATGATAGAAATAGTATTTATTTAAAATCACGAAATTACTATTTACAAAGTGATCAATATATTATTAATGAGTTGTACCGTTTTGGAGGAATCAATTCTATTCGAGGTTTTAATGAAAATAGTCTTCAGGGTAATTTTTTTAGTTCTTTATTGTCAGAATATCGCTATTTAGTATCTCAAGATCTTTATATTCACTCCATTTTAGATTATGGATATTTTACAGACGCAACCAATTCGAAATCAGACAACTTATTTGGTTTCGGTTTTGGATTTGGTTTACTTACAAAAAACGGATTGCTAAACATGGTTTATGCCAATGGCAGTAATGGAAATCAGAAAATTCAACTCTCCAATTCAATAATTCACTTAAGCCTAAAGTTGAATTTATTTTAATCAAACCCTTTTTTTTAAATTCTATTTAAAATATCAAATCTAGGCTTGGTAACGAATCTTTATTTCTAAATCTTGATAAAGTATATTTTAAAATTATTATATTCTTATCAAATTGTATTAAAAATTGACTTTTTTTTAATACAATTGTATTTTTATTAAAAATTTGTTAAAAATAATTAGAAAAGTAATTGATTTATTGATAATTTTACAATCTAATTTTAACAATATATATATGAAAGCCATTTACAATTTTCTATTAGCAGTAATAGTATTGCTAATCACGCAAAGTTCATTTGCACAAGTTCAGAGCGTCTCCGGCGTTGTGACCGATCAAAGCGGGGTTCCCATACCCGGCGCAAATGTTGTGGTTCAAAGTTCTAAAACCGGAACACAAACCGATGTTGATGGGAAATACTCTATCAAAGCAAAAGCAGGAGACGTTTTAGTTTTCTCCTTCGTGGGAATGACTGAAACTTCAGCTAAAGTAGGAACTTCAAACACTGTAAATGTAAAAATGCAGGATGGAGTTAAATTAGAAGAAGTTCTTGTTACAGGAGCTTTGGGTATTAAAAGGAGTAAATCCGCAGTAACCTCTAGTTATTCAACCGTTAGAGGTGAAGAGTTAAAAGTTGCTGGAAACCCAGATCCAGTAAGAGCACTTATTGGTAAAGCATCTGGTGTAACAATTAACGCAACGACTAATGGTGTTTCTGGTGATAACTCTATTAGGATTCGTTCTATGGTTTCCTTGACTGGTAATACTGAAGCATTAGTTGTAATTGACGATGTTATTTCTACAGCTGCAGTTTTTTCATCTCTAGCGCCAGATTCAGTTGAAAATGTAACGATACTTAAGGGTGCTCAAGGAGCGGCATTGTATGGTTCGCAAGGAAAAAGTGGAGTGGTTGTAGTTACAACTAAAAAAGGGTCAAAATCTAAAGATAGATTAGATGTGAGATTCTCATCTGGAGTAGATTTTGAAAGTATTAATTTTGTTCCTTTAAGACAAACCAAATATGGCCAGGGATGGTATAATACTTTTGATCAACAAGAAAATGGTGGATGGGGGCCTTTATTTGATGGGGTTGTAAGACCTGTAGGGATTACATTGCCAGACGGTACTGATGTTTTGTCACCGTACTCTACAAAAGGAGATGATGTAATTAAAGATTTCTACAAAACTGGAGCATTATATCAAAACAATATTTCTGTTGGTATAAGTGGTAATGATTCTTATTTTAATTTTAATTTAAATAATTACAAAAGAGATTTCATTTTGCCAGGAGATATTTTCAACAGAAATAATGTTTTGTTAAATGTTGGAAAAAAAATGGGTAAATGGAATTTATCTGGATCTGTTAACTATATTAATAGTAGAACTAAACAAGCCAACGTAAATTCTGCAACAAGTAGAGGTGATTATACATTGTTAACTAACTTACTTCAAACAGCTTCTAATATTCCAATCAAAGAATTTGAAAATAGAGGTTTGTATGGATGGAATGGTTATTATCAAAATCCTTATTGGGCAAAAGATAATAATAGACTTGAAGAAGACAGGGATTTTTTCAACTTTGCTTTAAATCCTAAATATGAATTTAATAAAAATATTAGTATTCATGCTAACAATTCTGTTCAGGTAGATACTAGAAGTCAAATTTCTTTTGCTAACGCTGCTCAAACACCAGGTAATGCTGATGCTGATTTTAATTCTCCGGCTAGTTTTTATCAATCAAAATTTAATAGATTGTACTATTATGGTGATTTTATTTTGAATTTAGATTATGATTTGAATAAAAAAGTTGGTTTGAAAGCAAATATTGGACAAAACTTTCAATATCTAAGAAATGACAGAATGTCTGCTGGAGGTCTAAACTTTTTGGTGCCTGGATGGTATAATATTAGAAATGTTATCAACCCGGATTTACCATCAACTTTAAATAACTCAAGATCATTAAACAACATTACTGCTACTTATGCTAATGTTAATTTAGATTATAATGATTATTTGTTTTTGAATTTAACAGCTAGATATGAAGGAAATAGTGTGGGTATAAGTGGAAATCAGTTTTTTTTATACCCATCTGCTGGTTTGAGTTTCATTCCAACAAAGGCATTTAGTAGACTAAAAGGGAATAAGACAATTTCTAATTTAAAATTATTTGCTAACTATTCAAAAATTGGTTCGTTAGATGCTGTTAGTCCTTATGATGTATTACAACTTGGCTCTTTATCTGGAGGTTTTCCTTTTCCAAACGGAACGGCTGTTTCATTCAATGACGAGTTTGTTTTGGCGGATCCAAATTTAAAACCAGAAATGTATTCAACTTATGAAGCAGGTCTTGCATTGAGTTTGTTTAATGATAGAATTATGTTTGAAGGAACATACTTTAACACAGATACTAAAGATTTAATAAGTGAATCAAGCGTTAGTAGTGCAACTGGTTTAACAGGTATTTTATCTAATAATGGTTCGTTAAAATCTAATGGTTTTGAACTTGATTTATCATTCCAACCAATTAAAACAGATAATTTCTCTTGGAATGGCAAAATTACTTACTCGGCATTTAAAACAATTGTTAAAGATGCTGGTGATGGTGATTCTCTTATCATTTTTGATGGTGGTAGTGCAGGTCCAGATTTCAACATTAGTGCAGTGGAAGGTCAAAACTTTCCATCAATTGTTGGAACAGACTGGTTAAGAGATGCTTCTGGTAATGTTATTGTTAATCCTACAAATGGCAACCTTACTATAGATCCTACTTTTAAAGTTTTAGGTCAAGCTACTCCAGATTTTATTGTTGGGTTTACAAATTCATTCAATTATAAAGGTATTGGTTTGTCTTTTACAGCTGATTTTAGAACTGGTCACAGTTTCATTTCTCAGACTAAATATAACCTTACTTGGAACGGTCATTTGTATGATTCTGGTGAGTTAGACAGAGCTAATGGTTGGTTAACACCAAATTCCGTTTATGACAATCCTGCAACACCTGGTGTTATAGATTATATTCCAAATACATCCGTTTTAACAGGAGGATTTTATAATTCAACTGGGGCTGCAAATTTAACTCAAAATTATTGGAATAATGCTGCTCAAGTAGGTTCTCAAAATTTAGTTGATGCTACTTCTCTTAGAATCAGAGAAATTGCCTTATCTTATGATTTACCTAAAAAGTTTATTGAAAAAGCAGGTTTAGCATCATTTAAATTTTCTATAAATGCTAGAAATCCATTTATCTTTTTAGCTGACGGTAAATTTATTAAAGCTAAAAATGGAACAGAAAATAGAGGTTATGCTGATCCCGAGGCAGCTTCTATTTACAATTCTTCGACTGGTAATGGTGCTCGTCGTCCTTCTGGTACTGCTACTAATACATCTGCAAATGCCATTGGTTTTATTGGTGATGGACAGTACCCTTCTACTAAAACATATGGTTTCAATATTAGTGTATCATTTTAAAAAAAAATATCATGAAAAAAATAATTTTAACTTTCGCGTTAGCAACGGTTTTATTCTCATGTACTGATTTTACAGATGTAAATGAAGATCAATCAAATAATCCGTCTGCCTTAATTATTAACCCTTCGCTTTCATTAGCAGGTGCGATTAATAATTACACGTCTAATCAACTGATTTCATTCAATTCATTTGGAAATGAAATGTCTTATATTTGGGCTTTAAATAGTGGTTTTACTTCAGCATCTTCAAGAATTACCTATAATTTTACTAGTGCAGATGAAAATGGTTTATTTCAAACTACTTATTATAATGCTGATAATTTTCAGGACATTTTAGACTCTAAAGCTAATTTCCCTAATTATTCCTACCATTTTGCTATTGCAAAACTTTTTAAAGTGATGTCAATGGATTTATTAGTAACAACTTATGGAGATGTTCCTTATTCAGAAGCTTTCAATAGTAATATTTCTAGACCTAAGTACGATGATGATGCCACAATTATCCCTGCTCTTTTTGCTGAATTAGATCAAGCTAGAGATTATATTAATAATCCATCATCAAATGTTGTTGAACTTGGTAACGAGGATATCGTTTTTGGTGGTGATACTGCTAAGTGGTTGAAATTAATCAATACCATAGAACTTAGAATGTTGGTTAGATTGTCTAAAACTACAAATGCAAGTTTAATTACTCTCAGAAATCAAAGATTCTCATCGCTTCCTAATGATTTTGTTGATGAAAATGTTGCTTCTAACCCTGGTTATGGTATTGCAACTCTTGGTCAAAGAAGTCCTATGTTTAGAACTTGGGGGTTAAACGCTGCATTGGATGCGTGGACAAGTGCTAATAGAGCAAATGCTGCTGCATCTTTCTGTTCTAAACTTTTACAAGGGCAATTAAATACAGCTACTGTTGTTAATACAGGTTTAGTAGATCCAAGAAGACCAAGAATTTATAGTGGTACATCATTTACTAATCAAGGTACTTTCCCACGTACTGAAGTTGCTAGAGTTGCAACTTTCTTTCATGGTAGAACAGGCAGTGACGCTGATGTAGCTAATAATGCTGCTTCTAATAGAGACGCTTATTTAATGCTTGCTGCTGAATCTCATTTCTTGCAAGCAGAAGCTATCCAGAGAGGTTACATGTCAGGAAGTGCTCAAACAAAGTTTAACGATGGTATTGATGCTTCTTTTGCGTTTTATAATGATTATTCATTTACGGATTTACCAAATGGCACTTTAAATCCTATTACTTATAGAGCTGCTTCTGATAGTAAATTAGGTTTAGGTTGGAATGCAACTCCAGACAAAATTAGCTGTATCATTCATCAAAAATATATTGCTTTAGCGCAATGGAATGGATATGAATTATATGTTGATCATTTAAGAACTGGATACCCAGCCTTACCATTACCAGATGGAATTACATCAGTAACTAATAGACCAAGGCGTATGATTTATCCATCATCTGAATATTCAACAAATGCTTCTAATGTTCCATCAGTGACATTACCAGAATTATTTACTGTTAATGCAAAAACTCCGGTTTATTTACAATAGGTTGTAAATATCAAAATTAACAAATCTAAAACCATCCCAATCGGGATGGTTTTTTTTATAACATTTGTTAAAAATTTAATATTTCTTAGAAACTTAATCAAACCAATTTTTTCACATAATACGTAAAAATATTTAATTTTAATAAAATAATATTTAAAATTGAATTTTTTTATATAAAACATAGGATAAATATAAAAAATTATGAAAATTAATTTGATGGTTTATAATTTATTTTTACTTTTATCTTCTAATTCAAACTAAAATAATATGAGATCAAAATTTAAATGGATTTTTACGCTCCTAATAGCGTTATCTTTTCAATTCTCTTTTGCACAAGAGAAAACTGTTACAGGTGTTGTAAAAGACGATAACGGGCAAACATTGCCAGGTGTAAATGTTTTTGTCAAACAAACGAAAACAAGTGCTCAAACTGATTTAGAAGGGAAATACTCCATCAAGGCCAGTGACGGAAGTACATTAGAATTTTCATTTATTGGAAACAAAAATGCTACTATTAAAGTCGGAAAAAGCAACAATTACAACATTGTCATGCAGAGTAATCTAGAGTTGATGGACGAGGTTGTTGTTGTTGG
>CALPLL020000100.1 GCA_943324395.2 Rhizobium sp. Q54 | reverse complement strand
TCGATTGTGATGCTTCTTCCATCACCTAAATCGATACTTTCTACAAATAATTGTGGAATCATAAATTTTCCTTTTTTAATTTTACATTGGGTTTCTGCCTGTCGACAGAGTTGTTGTGTTGTTGTAGTTATTGCTAATAATCCAATGAAAAACCAAACTTTTTTAAACGCTATTTTGCCTTAAGGCTAAAAACAAAAAGAGGCGCGTGGGCACCTCTTTTTTATTGATTATTTTCTAATATTCAATACTTTGATTATCTCACGATATCTATTAATTTCGGTTTTCTTCAAGTAGTCTAATAAACTTCTTCTTTTACCTACTAATAATACTAGCGAACGCTCAGTATTATAATCGTGACGATTTTTTTTCAAATGCTCTGTCAAATGACTAATTCTGTAAGTGAAAAGGGCAATTTGCGCTTCTGCTTTACCAGTGTTAGTTTTTTCTCCGTGTTTAGCGAAGATCTCTTCTTTAATCTCTTTAGTTAAATACATTCCAATATTTGTTTAATGATTTTTATGTATGTCTTATAGCTATTATAAGACCGGGCAAAAGTACTACTTATTTTTTAATTACCAAATAAAAATTAACCTGTAGTGGTAATTTATAATTATCTGATAGTCAGTTCCTAAAATTCTTATCAAAAAATAATATACAATGCAGTAATTATCGATACTAAAATTAAGGATCCAATAATAAATGAAGAGAAGTACTGAGGATTAATTTTTTTTCATTTTTTCAATTTCATTTCGAATTATTGGAGTTTAAGAGTAGTTGTTGCAGATTCCAATCTCGCCGATTTTGCCTCTAATTTTACTGTACCGATTTTTTTCTCAGATTGAATAATAATTTGGCATTTTCCATTGAAAGTACTCCTTTGCCAACCACCGTCTTTACATTTGTCAGGCTCGTGAGAACTAGGATCTCCGTTGCCTACACCTATTATTTTTGCATTTCCAATTAGGGTAAAAACAATCAAATTGTTTTCATCTGGAACTGCTTTTCCTTTCTCATCTTCCAGAGAAATATTTACAACAGTGGCGTCTTTTCCATCGGCTAATAAAATGGTTTTGACTGGGGATAAAATCACTTTTGAAGCTTGTCCAGTAGTTTCAATTTTTGTGGTTAATTTCTTCCCTTTTTTATATGCAATCGCTTCTAAAACCCCTGGTTCATAATTTACTTCCCACTGCAAATGACTATTTCTAGGCATCACTTTTTTTCCTAAACTTCTACCGTTTAAAAATAATTCTACATCATCTGCATTGGTATTTACCCAAACATCAATTGGTTTGCCAATTTTATTGGGCCAATTCCAATGTGGGGAAAGATGCAAAACGTCTTTATCTGTCCACCAACTTTGATAATAATAATAGATGTTTTTTGGAAATCCACATACATCCATTATTCCAAAATGAGAATTAATATTTGGCCATTTAAAAGGCGTTGGCTCCCCACGATAATCAAAACCAGTCCATATAAAACCGCCCAACCAATATTTGTTTTCGGCTGCTAATTTCCACCAAGTCTCCGCTTTACTCGCCCACCAAGGTGCAGTAATATCTTGATCAGGAACATAGGCTTTTATAGAATCAGTTACATATATCCCTCTTGTAGTTACTGTACTTCCCATTTCTGTTCCCAATATAGGTTGGTTTGGATGGTCCCGATGGTAATCTGAAACGGCATATTGACGGTAGTTGAAACCACGAATTGGAATAACTTCATTAACCCCTTTGAAATCATTTCCCATGTCGGCTGCATAGGTGCTAGTTCGTGAAGGGTCAATTTCTTTTTGGATTGCCAACAATGATTGCGCTATTTTTTTACCGTATTCACTTCCTTGAATGTTTTGTTCTTCATTACCAATTGACCATAAAAATATGGAGGCATGGTTTCGATCACGAATTAATAATCGTTTAAATTGCTCTTTGTATTCGGGGCTGCTGTTTAATAATCTTTGCTCATCTAAAACCAGCATTCCCAAACTATCACAAGCTTCTAGAAGTTCAGGAGTAGGAGGGTTGTGACTTGCTCTGTAGGCATTCGAACCCATTTCTTTCAATAATTTTATTCTGTAATATTGAAGATAATCAGGGAGTGCACTTCCAATTCCAGCATGATCTTGGTGGTTATTGGTGCCCTTAATTTTTATATGTTTTCCATTTAGAAAAAAACCTTCGTTAGCATCAAATTTAAATGTTCGTATCCCAAATCTTGTTTTTGATTGTTGGAGAATTTGGTTTCCAACTTTTATTATTGAAATGAGTTTGTATAAATAGGGATCTTCTATCGACCAAAGACGGGAATTTATAACCCTTAATTTTTGTTTGACAACGGTATTTTTATTTGCTTCCAAGCGAACATTTGTTTCATTCGTTTTTGCTATAATTTTACCATTTCTGTCAGTTATGTAGGAATAAGTCGTACAATTCGATGGAAATAAATTACTGTTTTCAATGGTGGTTTCAATATTTATTGTCGCACTTTTATCCTTTAGATTAGTATTTATGTATACGCCATTTTCAGGGATAAATACTTTTTCAGTTATATTTAACCAAACATGTCTATAAATTCCCGCACCTTCATAAAACCAACCTTCATTTTGAGTCGCGTCTACACGAATAACAATTACATTTTCTGTTTCAAATTTCATATAATCGGTGATATCGTAGGAATTTCCAATGTAACCGCTAAAATTAGTGCCCACATAAAAACCATTAATCCAAATGGCAGCATTTCTATAAATTCCATCAAATTGTAACTCGAAACGTTTATTGATTTTTGATTTATCAATGGTAAAATGTTTTCGATACCAACCAATACTAGTTTCAGGATAAACAGCCCCAACAGGCTTATAGCCATGGCTATCCATACTATGAGTTTCTGATTTTTCAAAAGGTAAGTACACTGCCCAGTCGTGAGGAACATTAATTTTACTCCAACTAGAATCAATAAATTTTGGATTTACAATAGTAGTTTCATAAACATTCGATTTATGAAATAGTAGCACATTTCCATAATTGAAATCTTTAATTGGATCTGCTGAATTTCCAAAATGAAACCTCCAATCTTCATCAAGACTAACTTTATTTTGAGCAAAGGTATTAGAATAACCTATAAATAAAATCGAAATAAAGAGTGCTATTTTACTAATGGATTGGAATATTATTTTCATCATTTTATGATATTAATTTCTAAAAGCGTCTAATGCTAAAGACGGCTTTCCGTTTGTTTGCCAACAATTTAATTGGTAGCCGCTCCAAGTTTTTTCACCTTCAGGTTCCCAATAAATTACCCCGAGTCCTTTTTGATTTGGGACATTTCTAACCGCATTTATAGTTGCAGTTAACATGTCTTTTGTATTTTGAACTAAGGTAAAATCTCCTCCAACTTCTACTACCATAACTTCTTTATTGTATCTGGAAACCATATCATTCAAATTGTTTTGTAGATCGGCAATTGTAACCGTATAATCACTGTTTAACCAATAAGGATAGTAAGAAAGTCCTATAACATCGTATTTCACATTGTAAGTTCTTGCATTATCAAAAAACCATCTAAAACGGGAATTGTTATTGCCTTGATCAATATGAACAACCACTTTTATTGTGGGATCAATCGATTTAGTGGCATCGTAACCTTTGTTTAAAAGTTGTGCTAGTTGCCCAAAATTAGTTGAATTTCCATCAGGCCAAAGCATACCACCAGGAATTTCATTACCTATTTGAACCCATTCAGGAGTTACCCCCGCATTTTTTAATGCTGTCAATACTTCAAAAGTATGATTGTAAACGTCGCTTAATAATGTAGTAAATGAATGCGAGGCCCAAGCTGCAGGTTTGTTTTGTTGCCCTGGATCCGCCCAAGAATCGCTATAGTGAAAATCAATCATTATTCTCATTCCCAAGTTTTTTGCTCTCAATGCCATCGCAACCGTTTCGTCTTTGCTACAGTGTCCGTTAATTCTGTCGTTTGATGGATTTACAAAAACGCGCAATCGGATGGTATTCATTCCACGATCTTTTAATAATTGTAGGCAGTTTTTTTCAGTTCCGTCCGCATCATAAAATCGGTATCCTGTTGCTTCCATTTGTGACAACCAACCCACATCTGCCCCCTTGGCAAAATTGTATGTTGGTGTTGTATTAAGATTTGGAATTGGATCAGGAGTTTGTGAACTACTACAATAGGATAATAGTAATGAGCTTGTTAAAACAATTAGTAATACGATTTTGGAATTTAAATTTCTCATAGTTTTTTAATTTTCAAACTTATAAATTGTTTTTTGCAAATAAGTTTCGTCCTTTTTCAATACAGAATTCGGAAAATGGCCATGGTTTGGGGCGTCAGGAAAATTTTGAGTCTCAAAACATATTCCGCTATTGGTTTGATATTTACTTTTTTCTTTACCAATTAATTGTTCGTCACATTTTCCACCTACATAAATATGGACTGACGGTTGATCGGTGTAAACCAACATTTTCAAATTACTAGATTCACTATAAAGAGAAGCTGCAACTTCATTATTTTTATTTAACACAAATGACGTATCTATTTTAATTGGACACTTTTTAACAGTTGAAAAATCAAAATGTGAATTATTTATATCTAAAACTAACCCGGTTGGGATATTCTCTTCATTTGTATCTAATATACTTTTGGAATTTAAATATAAATCTTGATTTGCTACCGTTCCATTATGCCCTTCAAGATTAAAATAACTATGATTGGTCAAATTGATAATTGTATCTTCAGAAGTAGTGGCTTTGTATTCAATATTCAATTCATTATTTTCCGTTAAGGTATAGGTTAAATCTACAGTTAAATTACCAGGAAAACCGCCTTCCATATTTGGACTAAAATAAGTCATTTTAATAGAAGGATTAATGCCTTCAGTTATTTTTACAACCTCCCAAATTCTTTGGCTTAAGCCAATATTACCGCCATGAAGTGTATGATTATTTTGGTTTTTTTCTAACTGGTATTTCTTATTATTTAAAGTAAATGAACCTTGGTTAATTCTGCCCGAATATCTTCCAATTGTTGCTCCATAATACGGCGAACCCCCAATTTCATATGATTTTATGTAGTCTTCTAATGTATCCAAACCCAAAACTACATCTATAATTTTTCCTGTTTTTAATGGAATTTTTATGGAGTTTATCGTAGCACCATAATTGATTATTTTAACCTCAATTCCATTTTTATTTATCAATTCATGGCTATAAACAGATTCGCCATTTGGCATTGTGCCGAATAGTTTATTTTTCGAATTGATTATAACGTTAGGCATAAATTAATATTTAGCTAAAATAAAACAGCAATTTGCTCATTTACGAATTCCAAAAACCGTTCATCCTCAGTTGTAAATGGATCTAAAGTATTTGAATCAATATCTATTTGACCGATATTTTCTCCATTTACAAATAGGGGAACCACGATTTCCGATTTTACAGTAAAACTACAAGCGATATAATTGTCTTGAGCAGCCACATCTGGAACTACAAAATTTGTATTTGAAACCGCCACTTGACCACAAATTCCTTTTCCAAATGGGATAACGGTATGATCAGTTGGTGCGCCAACATAAGGCCCTAAATGTAAAGTTTGAGTTGTATGATTTGCAAAATAAAAACCAACCCAGTTGTAATGCGCAACATTTGATTCTAAAAGCGCACAAATTTGTTTCAACTTCTCTTCCCGAGAGGTGTTTTCAGTGTTTACAATTTCAATAATTAATGGTTGTAATTCTGTAAAAGTCATAATTTTAATTTTTACAAAAGTATTTAATTGCACTCATCTTTTTTTATATAAATTTGTTAAAAATTATAATTGTGAAGAATTATTGGATTCAATACAAACCATTTTTACTTTTCTTAGTTAAATTTATTTTTTCCTATTTGATTTTAACCGTTGCCTATCAATATTATTTAAATCAATTTGACATAAAAAATAATGAAGTCGACAGTTTTACAAAGTTGGTTACATCCCAAGTTGAACAAGTTCTTTTGTTCTTCAATGGTGATGCGCACATCGAGCTTCATGCTTCCGAACCTAGTTATAAGTTTTTTTATAATGGCAAATTTGTTTCAAGAATTATTGAAGGGTGCAATGCTTTAAGTGTAATTATTTTATTTATTTCTTTTATAATAGCATTTTCAGGAAAAATCAAAAACACGATTTACTTTATTTTAGCAGGTAGTTTTATCATTCATATTTTAAATATTACAAGAATTGCGCTTTTAATGGTTGCCTTTTATAATTTTCCTAAAGCCAATTTTATTTTACATGACATATTATTTCCATTAGTTATTTATGGAACTGTATTTATTTTATGGATAATTTGGGTAAATAAATTTTCATTCTATGCTAAAGAAACTGCTAAATAATAAAATCAAATTTTTTGTTTTGTTTTTATTGGTGCTTGTTTTAGCATCAATTAGAATATTTGAAAAATCTTTATTCTACGATCCATTTTTAGACTATTTCAAAGCGGATTTCACTAATTTACCTCTACCAATTGCAGACAAATTGAACTTGTCATTAAGTTTGTTTTTCAGGTATTTCTTAAACGCAACAGTTTCTATAGCTTTTATTCAAATAGCTTTCAAGGACATTAATTTTACTAAATTTACTTTTGTTTTATATGG
>CALPLL020000099.1 GCA_943324395.2 Rhizobium sp. Q54 | reverse complement strand
CTCAAAAAGCAAAAGAATATAATTTGGAACCCCCTATCTTTACGCATTCAAAACCATCTATTGGAAAAACCATATTTTCTGATAAATTATATAACGTTTTGAAATACCAATTCGTAAAAGGAAGTTTATAGTTGATACAAAAATTAAAATCTAAAATCCATTTAAAAATTACCTCAATAGGATTGCCAATTTTGGCACTTTGCTGGGTGAGTTTTTTTTGGGGAACTACTTGGATTGCTTCAAAAGAAGGGGTGAAATACATGCCCGCATTGCAGCTTGCAGCTATTCGTCAATTTTTAGGCGCCACTTTATACTTGTCTTATTTTTTATTTAAGAAAACACCTTGGCCCAAAGGCAAACAATGGAAAACCATTATCATATTGAGCATTTTGAATTTCGTGTTAAGCAACGGTTTAAGCACGTGGGGAGTGAAATACATAAGCAGTGGTTTGGGAGCAATTATTGGCGCTTTAGTTCCGCTTTGGGTGGTAATAATTAGTTTTTTTAGAGGTGAAAAATTAGTAAAATTGGCAATTGTAGGTTTGATTATTGGATTTGCGGGTGTGTGTGTAATTTTCTACGAACATTTAAGTGATTTCTTAATTTTTAATTTCCGATTTGGAATAATAATATCCATAATTTCAACATTAACGTGGGCTTTTGCCACATTATACACTAAGAAAAAAGCGGCAAGTTTTAACCCCTATTTTAGTTTGGGAATCCAAATGTTTATTTCAAGTATTTTCCTTTTTGCCTATTTGGGAGCTACGGGATCGGCAGTGAGTTTATCTACTATTCCAGTTATTTCGTGGGTTTCAATTGGCTATTTGGTGATTTTTGGATCGGTGCTAACCTTCATTGCTTATATCTATGCTTTGCAACATTTACCTGCTGAAATAAATAGCATTTACGCTTACATAAATCCAATAATCGCGGTTCTTTTAGGGGCTTATATATTTGGGGAACCTTTATCACTGGCCATTGCAGTAGGTGGAATAATTACGCTATTTGGGCTTTATTTAGTAAATAGATCCTTTCAAAATTCTAAAAACTCATAAAAAAAATCCCATTTTGAAATACAAAATGGGATTTTCTAAATTTAAATAAAATTGGTTATTACCAAATTTTTACTCGTTTCTCAGGAGCTACAAACATTCCGTCACCTTCTTTAATGTCAAATGCAGAATAGAATGCATCTACGTTTTGAATTGGAACATAGGCACGGTACATTCCAGGAGAATGCGGATCTGTTTTTACTTGATTTTTCAACGCTTCATCTCTCATTTTAGATCTCCAAATGGTTGACCAAGAGATAAAAAATCGTTGTTCTGGAGTATAACCATCAATTAAACCAGGATTGCCGTTTTCTTTTAAATACAATTGTAGTCCGTCGTAAGCGGCATTCACACCACCTAAATCCCCAATATTTTCTCCTAAGGTAAATTTACCATCTACGTGAGTTCCAGGTAATGGCTCCAATGCAGAATATTGATCAGCAAGTGCACCTCCTAAAGAAGTGAATTTGGTTAAATCGTCAGCTGTCCACCAGTCAATTAAATTTCCATCAGCGTTATATGTTGCCCCTTGATCATCAAATCCGTGAGATATTTCATGTCCAATTACTCCGCCAATTCCTCCATAATTTACCGCTTCGTCCGCTTGGTAATTGTAAAAAGGAGGTTGTAAAATTGCTGCTGGGAATACAATTTCGTTGTAAGAAGGGTTGTAGTAAGCATTAACAGTTTGAGGAGACATTCCCCATTCTGATTTATCAACTGGTTTTCCCAATTTAGCTAAGTCTTTAGCCCAACTCCATTTAGAAACGTTTTTGATATTTTGGAAATAGCTTCCTCCTTCTTCAGGACTTTTCACTGCTAAAGCAGAATAGTCTTCCCATTTGTCTGGATAACCTATTTTAATAGTTAATTTATTTAATTTTTCAACCGCTTTAGCTTTAGTTTCAGCCGACATCCAAGTCAAATTATTAATTCTAATTTCATAGGCTCTCATTACGTTTTTAATCATCTTCATCGCTTTAGCTTTAGCTTCAGCTGGGAACATTTTTTCAACGTATAATTTTCCTAAAGCTTCACCTACAGTTCCATTAACAACTTGTAATGCTTTTTCGTGACGCGGTCTTTGTTTTAAAGCTCCTGTTAAAGTTTTCCCATAAAACTGCCAGTTTGCCGTTTCAATAGTTGTAGATAATTGGCTTGAAGCCCCTCTTAACAACATCCAACGCATATAAGCTTTCCAATCTTCTACTTTATTTTCTGTAAATAAAGTTTGTAAAGAACTCATGTATCTTGGTTGAGAAACGATAATAGTATCAATTTTTGAAATCCCAATTCCTTTAATGTAAGTGTTCCAATCTATTGAAGGGAGCATTTTTTGCAAATCCCCAATTGAAGTTGGATTGTATTGTTTTTTACTGTCTCTTCTCTCCACACGGTCCAATCTTGGTTTAGACATTTGGATTTCTAAAGCTAGAATTTTTTCAGCATCGGCTTCTGCCTGTTCTGGAGATTCATTCAAAAATTGCAACATTTTTGCAACGTGTAAGGCATATTTTTCACGTTTTTCCTTTGAATCTTTATCCTCAGACACATAGTAATCTCTGTCTGGCAATCCTAAACCACCAGGTCCAACACTTACGACATTTCTAGTACTATTTTTTTCATCAGCACCAATTCCAACACCAAAAAAACCAACGCCCCCGCCTTGAGCTTCCGTTTCCATCATCAATTTTTGTAAATCTTTGATGTTTTTTACTGCGTTTATTTTAGCTAAATATGGAGCTAATGGTGCAATTCCTTGTTTATTCCTTGCCACAGTATCCATTGCAGCCTTGTACATGATAATCGCTTTACCTTGATCAGTATTTGACTTGTATTTTGGATTTTTTGAAGCCTCTTTTAAAATTGCTAGGGCGTCTTTATCGGTATTTTGACGTAATTCATCAAAACTTCCCCAACGTGTTTTGTCGGCAGGAATTGCGGTATTTTTTAACCAGGTTCCATTCACAAATTTGAAAAAATCTTCACTTGGCTTCACCGATTTATCCATAAAAGGAACGTTTATTCCAGGCGTCTTTTGAGGGGCCTCTTTTTGTGCATTTGCCGATAATCCAATCAGTGCTGGAATAACGTACAACAATGTCTTATTAAAATTAAGTTTCATAATTAGTTACTATTTAGTTAGTCTTCAAAAATATTAATTATTTTTTTAATAAATGTTAAATTCTGCCAATAAAATAACGATTCTGTTTTCTTGATTTTTTCAAAAATTAAATCGGTTATTTGATCACTTACTATTTAACTTTTGTAAATTTGTAAAAAAATTATATGCTTTCTTTTTTTAAAAAATACAAGTGGTTTTTGATTGTTGTAATTGTACTTTCTGCAATAATTTTAACTTTATTTTATTTGGCTTTAAAGCCAAAAAAAATGTTGCCAATTTATAATCCGTCGATGGTAAATCCTGAATTGGTAGATTCCACTATTCAATATATCAGTAAATACCATACAATTGCTGACTTTTCATTTACCAATCAAAACGGTAAAATTATTTCTCAAAAAGACTATGAGGGTAAAATATATGTAGCCGATTTTTTCTTTACCACTTGCGGTTCTATTTGTCCTAAAATGACGACCAATTTAGCAGATGTTCAAAAAGCATTTATCAATAACCCTAAAGTGATGTTACTTTCGCACACAGTTTTTCCTGAAACCGATAACGTTGCAGTGTTAAAAGAATATGCTAAAAAAAACGGAGTGATTGACACCAAATGGAATTTAGTTACTGGCGACAAAAAGCAGATTTACACTATGGCGAGAAAATCGTATTTGGCAGTAAAATTAGGTAAACCGGAAGAATTATATGATATGGTTCATACCGAAAATTTTGTATTGGTAGATACTAAAAGACGCGTACGAGGTTTTTATGACGGAACAAAAAAAGAAGAAATGGAACGTTTAATTGAAGACATTAACTTTTTGTGTACCCAATAGCGAGAGCATTCCCATTTCTTCAGCATTACTTTTCTATTACTAAAAATGTCATAAAACTTATAAATATCATTTGATTGAATAATATTATATTTACTTTTGTAATCTAAATTCAATCTAAATAAGGTTTGCGAACTACAATAAATTCTCTCAAAAAAGGTGAAACTGCAATAATCAAAGAATTTGATATTGACTCTATTCCATTAAAGCTATTGGAAATGGGATGTTTACCAGGGAATACCGTTCAATTACTTCAAATTGCTCCTTTTGGAGACCCACTTTACCTAAATATTAATGGCTCACATCTTGCAATTCGCATAGAAACTGCAAATGAAATTGAGGTTGAAATTCTAAAACCAACTCATAATGAGCAGTAGCAATATCAATGTCGCATTAATTGGAAATCCAAATACGGGTAAAACTTCTGTTTTTAACGAATTGACCGGATTGAACCAGCAAGTGGGAAACTATCCTGGAATTACTGTTGAAAAAAAGATTGGGTTTTGTAAATTAACTTCCAAAATTAAAGCGAATATTCTCGATTTGCCCGGAACCTATAGTTTGAATGCCAGTTCAATTGATGAAAATGTGGTAATTGAATTGCTACTAAATAAAAAAGACAAATTATATCCTGATGTTGCAGTTGTTGTTGCAGATGTAGAAAATTTGAAACGAAATTTATTGCTTTTTACCCAAATTAAAGACCTTGAAATACCTACTATATTAGTCATAAATATGGCTGATAGAATGAAATTCAAAGGAATTTCATTGGATATTCCTTATTTAGAAGAGCAATTTAAAACCAAAATCGCCTTAATTAGTACTAGAAAAGGATTTGGAATGCAGGAATTGAAAGAATTAATTATCAATTACAAATCACTTTCTACCGAGCCTTGTTTGAACGCATCAAGTATAGATTCTGACTATTTTGAATCGCTACAAAAAACATTTCCAACACAATTGCTTTATAAATTATGGCTGGTAATTACTCAGGATGTCAACTTTTTAAATTTGGATAGAAATGAAATTCAAAATTCCTACACCAAATCCCATTCTGATTTAAAGCGATTACAACAAAAGGAAACCATAAAGAGATACCAATTTATAAATGACATTTTAAAAGTGGGTCACAAAATAGATTCTTCAATTGCTAAAGATTTCCGAAGTAAATTGGATCGCGTTTTAACTCACAGAATTTGGGGTTATTGCCTCTTTTTTGCGATATTATTTTTCATTTTTCAATCTATTTTCGAATGGTCAAAAGTCCCGATGGAGTTTATAGATGCTACTTTTGCCGATTTTAGTTTGTATGCAAGCGAAACTTTGCCAGCAGGGGTTTTAACCAATTTAATTTCACAAGGAATCATCCCGGGAATTGGGGGAATATTGATTTTTATTCCACAAATTGCCTTTTTATTTTTATTCATTTCTGTTTTAGAAGAAAGCGGTTACATGAGTCGAGTGGTATTTTTAATGGATAAATTAATGAGAAAATTTGGCCTTTCAGGTAAAAGTGTGGTGCCATTAATCTCCGGAACCGCATGTGCTATTCCGGCTATTATGGCCACAAGAAACATCGAAAATTGGAAGGAAAGATTGATCACTATTTTAGTTACACCTTTCACTACTTGTTCCGCTAGATTACCGGTTTACGCAATTATTATCGCATTAGTGATCCCAGATACTAGAGTTTTTGGGGTGTTTAATTTGCAAGGATTGACGTTGATGTTACTTTATCTTTTGGGATTTGGAATGGCGATTTTTTCGGCCTATGTACTAAATAAAATCCTAAAAATTAAAGGCAAAACATTTTTTGTAGTTGAAATGCCAAACTACAAATTGCCCATGTTCAAAAATGTAGCTATCAATGTGATTGAAAAAACGCGTTCGTTTATTTTTGGAGCGGGAAAAATAATTCTTGCCATTTCTATCGTTTTATGGTTTTTAGCGTCTTATGGCCCTGGAAAAAAATTCAATGATGCCGAGGCGATTATTACTGCTGAAAACACCAATAGTACTTTATCAAAATTAGAATTTAAGGATAAAGTGGCTGCCTATAAACTAGAAAATTCTTATATTGGAATAATGGGTAAAGCCATAGAACCTGCGATTTCACCGTTAGGTTACGATTGGAAAATAGGGATTGCAATTATCAGTTCATTTGCCGCAAGGGAAGTTTTTGTAGGGACTTTAGCAACCATTTATAGCGTTGGAGATAACGACAATGACAATACCATAAAAAACAAAATGGGCGCTGAAATTAACCCTGAAACTGGAGTTAAAATCTTCAATTTTGCAACAGGTATTTCATTATTACTTTTTTATGCATTTGCCATGCAATGCGCGAGTACCTTGGCGATTACTAAAAAAGAAACCAACACTTGGAAATGGCCTTTGGCGCAACTTGTCTTCATGAGCGGACTGGCTTATATTGTGGCTTTATTAGCATTTCAAATTTTAAAATAACTTCAAATGACACAAGAAATAATAGCTTTTATTACTTTAGGATTGGCACTGGGTTATTTGACAAAGAAATTCTTTTTCAAGAAAAACACCTCCAAAAAGTGCGGTCCAAACGATTGCGGCTGTCCTTAAATTTTTTATTAACAATCCGAAAAATTCTCTTTTTTGAAGTTATTCAAAACCAACTTATTCTGTAAGTTTGTAGTATGTATGCTTTAGTCGATTGTAATAATTTTTATGCTTCCTGCGAACGTGTTTTCCAACCGAAACTCAACGGAAAACCTGTTG
>CALPLL020000098.1 GCA_943324395.2 Rhizobium sp. Q54 | reverse complement strand
GGGTTCGAATGTGTCAAAAATTTAATTACGCCATTCAAGGTTAATAGAGAGTGTTCAATGTGCCAACCAACATTTGATTTAGAAATCTCGGAATTTTCTTTTGCAAATAGCGGAATTCTTGATTCCAATTGATTGAGACATACCTCTAAATTTTTCACATTAAATGAAATAAATTTCTAATTAAAAAGTCTTATCCTAGCAATTGCATGATCAATGTAGGATATAATCCAATGGCTAAGTTCATCACTATAGCTAAAACTGCAACTGCATAAAATGCAAATGGCGTAGACTGTTTTTCTTCTGCAGCGTCTTTGGTGTACATTGCTAATATTAATTTGAAATAATAGCCAATGCTAATTATTGAATTGATTACTGCGGCAATAACCACGATTAAATAACCCGATTGAATTGTTTGAGTAAATAACATTAGCTTGGCGAAAAACCCTGCAAAAACCGGAATTCCTGCCATTGACAATAAGGAAGCGGTAAGAACTGCCGCTAATATTGGGTTGGTTTTTCCTAATCCGTTAAAATGAGAAATTTCTTCGTTTTCTTTGTCTTTACAAACGTATAATAAAACCGTGAATGCAGCAATTCCAGCGAGTGAATATGCTGTTGCATAATACAATAAACTTCCTGCGGCTGTAGTGGCACTTAACAAGGCCATTAACATAAATCCTGCGTGAGAAATTCCTGAAAAAGCCAACATACGTTTTACATTGGTTTGTTTTAAGGCCATGATATTACCAACTGTCATTGAAGCAATTGAAATGACTACAATTACAATTTGAAATCCATAAGTAATTTCAACGTTCATTGCGGTAAGTAATTTATATAAAGCTGCCATAGCTACTACTTTTGCCAATGTACTCATTGTAGCTGTTGTTAATGCCGGAGCTCCTTGATACACATCTGGAGCCCAAAAGTGAAATGGCACTGCTGCAATTTTGAATAACATTCCTATAGTTAATAAAACAATTCCGATAAAGAACCAAGAGGGTAATTCAGCAGATTGTGAAAGCTCGCTAATTTCGGCAATATCAAAAGTCCCCATTGCACCATAAATGAGGCAAATTCCGAAAAGTAATATCCCTGAAGCGAAAGAACCCATTAGGAAATACTTTAATCCAGCTTCATTACTTTTAATATTCATACGATCAGAAGCCGCTAAAACATAAAGTGAAATGGATAGAATTTCTATTCCAAGGAAAAACATGGATAAATTTCCAAAAGAAACCATGGCAACAGCTCCCGACAATAAGAATATTTTTATAGCAATATAATCGGATATTTTAGTTTGGTGTTTTTCGTAAAAATTATCACTTAGCGCTACCAAGAAAATAGTTAATACTATGAATAAACTCGAGAAGGCAACAGAGAATTTATTAACCACAATCATATTGTTATGGTAGGTTGCCGGTGAATTTATTTCGGAAAGTGTTAGGCCTAAAATCCCAATTAATCCTAGAATGGTTACTGGAATAATTGCTTTTCTGAAATTCATGATTTCAAATAAAAGGCATAAAACACCTAATCCTATTATTGCTATTAATGTATTCATTTTTTAAAATTTTGATTTTAAACAGAAAGCGTACTTTAGTAGTAAATCGTTATATTATTATTAATTTAATTTCTTAGCCAAATCTATTAATGCTCACCAATAGCGATTCTAATGATGGTGTAATTAGGTCAATTATTGGTTTTGGATACAATCCAAAAAATAACAAAACCGCCACAATTATAGATAATGAAATTCCTTCATTCAAAGTAATATCTGAAAATTCCTTCTTGTTTGTTTCTCCTAGCATTGCTGTTTGAAACATCTTTAACATATAATAAGCTCCTAAAATAATTGTTGTTCCACCCAAAACTGCGTACCAAAGATTAATTTGAGAGATACTATAAAGTAAAGTGAATTCACCAATAAAGTTAAATGTGGGAGGCAATGCCACCGAAGCCAAAACTAAAATCATGAAAAAAGAAGTAAATTTAGGCGCATGGGTGCGAATACCACCAAGTTCATTAATTGTATTGGTTTGGTACCTGCGGTTGATGATTTCTGCAGCAAGAAATAAACCTACAATGACAAATCCGTGAGCAATCATTTGAAGCACCGCTCCACGAATTCCATCAAGAGTTAAAGTATAAGCTCCCGCCGTAATTAATCCAACGTGTGCTAATGATGAATAAGCCAATATTCGTTTTAGATCTTTTTGGCGCAAAGCCACAATAGAACCGTAAATTGTTCCTGCAATTCCGATTGCTACAAAAATATAAATATGAATTTTTGCCGTTAAAGGTGCAATTTGCAATTGCCAACGAAGGACGCTGTACAATCCCATTTTCAACATAATACCTGAAAGCAACATGGTTCCTACTGTTGGAGATTTTTGGTACACATTGGCTTGCCAAGAGTGAAAAGGTATTAAAGGAATCTTAATGGCATAAGCTAAAAAGAAGGCTAAGAATATCCAAAATTGTTCATTAATTGTAAGGTTTACCATAGCAAAATCTACCAAAAGAAAATTGTGTGTTTTGGTAAATAAATAAGCAAAAGCGGCCAACATAAATAGGGATCCAGCAATGGTATAAATGAAGAATTTAACTACTGCTTTTTTACGTTCTTCAGCATCGCCATTACCCCAAATAAGTGCTATAAAATAAATTGGAATTAACGATAATTCCCAAAACATATAATACAAAATTCCATCGCCAGCAAGGAATGTACCGCACATTGCAAAAGACATAAACAAAATTAAAGCATAAATAGTTTTGCTGTTATTGAATTTATTTGCAAAAGATGAAAAGATAATAATTGGAGTTAAAGCAAGAGTTAAAACTACCATTGCCATTGCCAATCCATCTGCTTCAAGAATCATGAAAACTTTTGGATTTGCAATCCATGGGCTTAAATAACTGATGTCGTAACCAATATTAAATTGGTTCAATAATAGTATAGCATATCCGAAAATGGCTACACTAAAAAATAAGGCAACTTTTGAAGCTAATTTATCACCTGATAAAAAGGTAGCTAGAGCTCCAACTAAAATTAAAATTAAAAGTAGTAATACATTCATAGTATAATTATTGAGCTATAAATAAACAGGTTAAAATCACGCAAACTCCCAAAACAAAAGCAAAAAGATACAATCCAATACTTCCACTTTGAACTTTTCTTCCTTGGGTTCCAATTGCCTCTGTTGCTTTTCCAAAACCGAATACAAATTTCGACAATCTGGTTTCAAGTGTATCTCTAAAGAAACGAGAAGCAGCGTTTAATGGGTTTACAATCAGCATTGTATAGGCTTCGTCTACATAATATTTATTGTAAATTGTTTTTGAAATACCAGTGATATTTTCATCTTCAGATGGAACTTCACTTTTCTTAATATACTTTAAATAGGCAACGGAAATCCCAACAATAGCTCCTACTAATGCAATTCCCATTAAAATGTAAGAAGTTGTATTTAGCGCTTCTTCATGACTTACTTTGCTAATAATTGGTTGTAAATAGTGGTTCAACCAATTGCTTCCTGGGAAATTAATCAACCCTCCAAAAGTGGCTAATAGTGCCAATACAATTAATGGTATTGTAATCAAGGCTGGAGATTCGTGAAGATGACTTTTTTGGTGTTCGGTACCTCTAAATTCTTTGAAGAAGGTAAGATACATCAATCGGAACATATAAAAAGCAGTCATAATTGAAGCAACCGAACCAATGATCCATAGTGGAAGATTTTCGTGGAAAGCAGTCATTAATATTTCGTCTTTAGACCAAAAACCCGCAAATGGGAAAATACCAGAAATAGCTAATGAGGAAATTAACATCGTAATAAATGTAATCGGCATTACTTTTTTTAATCCTCCCATTTTGCGCATGTCTTGTTCTCCATGAAGTGCATGAATTACAGAACCTGAACCTAAGAACAAACAAGCTTTGAAAAACGCATGTGTAATTACATGAAAAACAGCTACCTGATAAGCACCAAGTCCTAAAGCAAGGAACATTAATCCTAATTGTGAAACGGTAGAGTAGGCCAATACTTTTTTGATATCGTTTTGTAGCAATCCAATTGTAGCAGCAACTAATGCTGTTATAGCACCTATTATCGCAATTATATTTTGAACTTGTGGGGCTAAATCAAATAAGAAGTTCAATCGAGTAATCATAAAAATACCAGCAGTTACCATCGTTGCAGCGTGAATCAATGCTGAAACAGGAGTAGGACCTGCCATCGCATCTGGTAACCAAGTGTATAATGGAATTTGAGCTGATTTTCCTGTTGCTCCAATAAATAATGCAAAAGCGGCAATGCCAACCCAAAATAGGGTTACATTATTTGTACCTTCTAAAATTCGTTCGTGAATTCCAATAAAATCGGCGGTATTGAATAAACTCGCAATGATAATTATACCAATAAGCAATCCTAAATCTCCAATACGGTTCATGATGAATGCCTTTTTTGCAGCATCGTTATAGTCTTGGTTTTTATGCCAAAATCCGATTAGTAAATAAGAACAAAGTCCAACGCCTTCCCATCCGATAAACATAATAAGTAAATTACTACCCATTACAAGTGTAATCATGAAAAAGATAAACAGATTTAAATAGGCAAAAAATTTGTGTAAGTTCTCGTCATCGTGCATGTAACTGATAGAATACATATGAATTAATGAACCTATTCCTGTTACAAATAACAACCATAAAAGTGATAATTGGTCCAAAAGGAAACCAAATTTTACACTGAAATTACTGAATTTTATCCAATCAAATAAGTTGATTACAATTGCCTGGTGCGTTTCGTTTACTTTAAGAAAAAAGAAAATTGATACAGCAAAAGAGACCACAACTGTAAGAGTTCCGACAGTTCCAGAAAGCGTTTTTCCAATTTTTTTTCCGAAGAAAACATTGATTAAAAATCCTATAAAAGGTGATAATAGTAAGACTAAAGCTAAATTGGTATCCATTAAATTATCCTTTTAAATTTTTTAAATTATCGATATCAATCGAACCTAAATTTCTAAATATTGAAACCAATATTGCCAATCCTACCGCGACTTCAGCCGCCGCTACAGCCATTGAGAAGAATACAAAAACTTGTCCTTGGGCATCTTGATGATAAGTTGAAAATGCAACAAAAAGCAAATTCACTGCATTTAGCATGATCTCAATCGACATAAATACGATAATGGCATTTCGTCTGTACAATACTCCAAATACCCCAATACTAAAAAGTATTACAGCAAGGAAAATATAGTTTTCAATCCCTATTTGATTTAAAACATTGTTCATATTATTTTTCTATTTTTTCTTTCTTAGACAATAAAACAGTACCAATCATAGCTACTAAAAGTAGAATAGATGCAAATTCAAATGGCACCATATATTCGTTTAGTAAAACGTTTCCTAACTTATTAATAGATTGAAAATCTTCTCCAGTTGCGTCATATTCCCCCATTATTGGTTTAGAATTTACAAAAATGGCAATTAAAATTAAGCAGGTAGAACAAAACAAAATCACTGCAGCCAAACGCGTTACACGAGGTTTGTGAACTTCATTTTCTTTGTTCAAATTCATTAACATGATCGTAAACAAGAACAAAATCATAATTGCTCCAGAATAAACTATAATATGAACAACAGCTAGAAACTGTGAATTCAATAATAGGTAATGACCTGCAATAGAGAAAAAGCAAATCACCAAATAGATAGCACTATGAATAGGATTTCTACTGAAAACCGTTAAAAAAGCCGTCGATAATGTTATCGCTGCTAATACACAAAATATAATTAGAAATGGAGTCATTAGTTGGCGTTGTTAAGTTGAGCGTTTTGCATAGCAACGTCCAAAGGCATTACTAGGCGATCTTTTCCAAAAATAAAATCTTCTCTTTCATAACTTGAAGGAACCAATTCTTTAGAAATTGTCAAGTAAATCGCGTCTTTTGGACACGCTTCCTCGCACAATCCACAGAAAATGCAACGCAACATATTGATTTCATATATTGAAGCATATTTTTCTTCGCGGTACAAATGCATCTCGTTCGCTTTGCGTTCTTCTGCCTTCATAGTAATAGCTTCTGCCGGGCACGATAGAGCGCACAATCCACAAGCAGTACAATTTTCGCGACCTTGTTCGTCACGTTTCAACATATGTTGACCACGGTAAACAGGACTCATTTCTCGAATTTGCTCTGGATATTGAATCGTTACTTTTCTACGAAACAAGTGTTGGATTGTAATAATCAAACCTTTAATTATCGCAAGCAAATACATGCTTTCCAAAAAAGTCATTTTCTTATTAGAAACTTCTTTTTTTCTTCCCGATAAGGACATACTTTGTATTGACATCTTTATTTTTTTATTTGAAGCTTAATCCTGCTTTCCGTTTTAATCTTTGTTCCACTTCGTTTCACAAAGGATTTCCACTGCAATCAGGGCTAGGGCATTCGGGTATTTATTATATTTTCCTTTAAATTATTATTTTTGTAACCAATTTTGATTCTTTCCTTTGGATTATCTTGCTTCTCTAGCATTTCATCCAAGTAATTAAAAACCAATTCAATGTTCTTGTCGTGATTCACCAACTTCTTTTTAATTTCCTCAATTTCAAGTTTAACATTTAAAGATTCTGTTAATACTTTTCTTATTTTAGTAAAAACTCGAATAATTTCAATATTAACCTTAATTGCTGCCGGACTATTTAAAACACTCGAAAGCATTGCAACTCCCTGTTCTGTAAATACCATCGGCAAGTATTTTGAATGTTCCCCTTGTTTAATGGTGCCAAATTGGCTC
>CALPLL020000097.1 GCA_943324395.2 Rhizobium sp. Q54 | reverse complement strand
TAAGACTCTTTTTGTACGACAGTTCCATCAACAATTGGGTCATAATTCCCTGAGTTTCTAAATTGTGTTTCATCCAATTGACTTTGAATAAAAACTCCACTTATACCAAAGGACAATTGATTCAAATCTATTTCATCTCTAGAAAAAATTAGATGATGAGCATATGTTAACTTGATCCCTTTTTGAGAATGATATCCATTAACATCATTAAAAAGAATCATCCCAGCACCTGATCTATCATTTATACGGCTATTTATACTCAAAGTTTGTAATTGTGGTGCTTCTTGCTGTTCAAACCATTGTTTACGACCAGTTAATCTTATTTTCATACAACTAGACGCCCCAGCCATTGATGGGTGAATCAAATAATAATTGTCTGATAAATAATCTGAATATACCGCAACCCCTTCTTGAGAAAAAGAAAGTTGAGCAATAAATAGGAAACCTAATAGGTATAATTTTTTTAAATTCATTTTTAATAATTCTCTTATGGATTGTAATAAAATGGCGCTAGGAAATAAAATAAAAATCTTTCATAATTATAATTCAAATAAGAAATATGAAATTGAAAATAACTTCTTATTTAATAAATAAATGATTTTGAACTTTTTTTATTGGCTCAAATATATAAATTATTTTCTTTAAAAATCAAATATAACCCAATATATTTAGAGGATATATAAATATAATAACGGATTTAGTTCTTGTTTTATTGTTTGTGTTAAAATACAAATAACCATTAGAATCATTTTCTAAATTGCCTACTATATTTAATGAAATTATTTACCTTTACAACTCAATAATTAAAGGAAATAAATAGCTTAAAAATGATAAAAATTGCAATAAAAAAGACTCAAAATCCTATAATCCTAAAATTTGAATTTCCCGATTTTATTACACAAAACGAAAGTTTTGAATTTAAAAATATCGATGAAGCAAAAGCATCTCCTTTAGCGCAACAATTATTTTATTTACCATTTGTTAAGACAGTTTACATTTCTGGAAATTTCATTGCTATTGAAAAATATTCTATCGTAGAATGGGATGAAGTGCAAGATGCCGTAGCAGAACAAATTGAAGAATTTGTAAATAATGGCGGGACAATCATTAAAGCTGATGAGAATAAAAATAAAAAACAACCCATAACTGTTTATGGTGAAACTACTCCTAATCCAGCAACTTTAAAATTTGTAGTTAGCAGAATGTTGACCAAAACCGGAGTAGAATTCAAAAATATTGACGATACCAAAGCGTCTCCTTTAGCAAAGGAACTTTTCAATTTTCCTTATGTAAAAGAGGTATTTATTGATGAAAATTATATTTCAGTAACCAAATATGAAATCAATGATTGGAACCAAATAACTTTAGAGTTAAGAACTTTTATAAAGTTATTTATTGAAAATGGAGGAACAGTTTTAGATGAATCTTTAATCGAAAACACCGAGAAACTGGAGAAACAACAAATAAGCAATTTTGATACTTTAGACACCACATCTCAAAAAATAATCAATATCTTAGAAGAATATGTTAAGCCAGCTGTAGCTGCCGATGGAGGAAATATTCTATTTGATTCCTATGATGAAACTGAAAAAAGAGTAAAAGTGGTCCTTCAAGGTGCTTGTAACGGATGTCCATCATCAACATTTACTCTTAAAAGTGGAATTGAAAACATGTTGAAAGACATGTTAAATGATGAAAATATTAAAGTTGAGGCTATCAACGGGTAATTCCATCAATTAATTTAAATTTTTTATTTTTTGGAGCTATTTCCAGCTGTTCGCTACAATCCTCGCTAAAAAGCGAGGGATTTTCACTGCCATCTGGGCTAAAAACGTTATCATGAACCAACTAATTTCTGAGACCAGTCCCTACCTTTTGCAACATGCAAATAATCCTGTGCATTGGAAAGCATGGAATAAAGATTCATTAACACAAGCTCAAAAAAATAATAAACTAATCATAATAAGCATCGGATATTCCGCATGCCATTGGTGCCATGTAATGGAACATGAGAGTTTTGAAAATAGTGAAGTAGCCGAAACTATGAATAAGTATTTTGTGAATATAAAAGTGGATCGTGAAGAACGCCCCGATGTGGATGCCATTTATATGAAAGCAATACAAATTATGACTGGACGTGGGGGTTGGCCGCTCAATGTGGTTGCACTTCCAGATGGAAGACCCGTTTGGGGAGGCACCTATTTTCATAGAGAAGAATGGATTTCAACACTGGAAAAATTGCACCATATTTATCAATCAAGCCCTGAAAAAATGATTGAATATGCCGAAAAATTACACCTTGGAATAAATAGCTTGAATTTTTCAAATGGTGAAATAATTGCTGATCAATTAAATCAAAATTGTATAGAACCACTTATTGAAAAATGGCAAAAAAGTTTCGATTTGGATTTTGGAGGAATGGCTCGCGCGCCAAAATTTATGATGCCTAACAATTATAAATTTCTGTTGCGATACGGTCACCAAGAAAAAAAACAAGACCTTCTGGACTTTGTTAATTTAACGTTGACAAAAATGGCTTTTGGTGGTTTATTTGACACAGTTGATGGTGGATTTTCACGCTATTCTGTAGATTTAAAATGGCATGTTCCTCATTTTGAAAAAATGCTTTACGATAATGGTCAACTTGTTTCTTTGTATGCCGATGCTTATAAATTAACCCAAAATTCATTGTACAAAGAGGTAATAGAAAAAACGCTTCAATTCATCTCACGGGAATTAATAAATAATGAAAACGGATTTTATTGCGCCCTTGACGCAGATAGTTTGGATGATAAAGGACATTTGGAAGAAGGCGCTTTTTACGTTTGGAATAAAACCGATTTAGAAAAAATCATAACTGAAGATTTTGAATTATTCAGCCAGGTTTTTAACATTAATGAATTTGGATATTGGGAAAATAACAATTACGTTCTGATCCAAAATCAAGAGTTGGAAATAATTGCAAAAAGAAATGAATTAAAGCTTTCAGAATTACAAATTAAGAAAAGAAATTGGGAGAAATTACTATTTACTGAGAGAGAACAAAGAAGCAAACCTAGGTTAGACGATAAATCATTAACCTCATGGAATGCAATAATGCTCAAAGGGTATATTGATGCTTATAAAGCATTGGGCAACGAAAATTATTTGGAAATAGCATTAAAAAATGCCCATTTTATTATTGAAAAATTATGGACTCCTGAAGGGAACTTATTGCACAATTACAAAAATGGAACGTCGACAATAAATGGCTATTTAGAAGATTACTGTTTTGTAATTGACGCCTTTATATCACTTTATGAAGTTACAATTGATGAAAAATGGCTTCAACATTCTAAACAATTAACAGACTATTGTTTCGATAATTTTTATGATGAAAAGCTACACTTTTTCTCGTTTACTTCAAAAAATGATGACCCATTAATAGCTTCTCATTTTGAAACTGAAGACAACGTAATTCCGGCTTCAAATTCGGTAATGGCGAATAATTTGTTTCAACTAAGCATCTACTTTCAAAATCAATATTACGAGTCCATTTGCATGAAAATGCTCAAAAAAATAATTCCAAATATTGATTATCCATCGGCCTATTCTAATTGGTTAAATGTTCTAATGAACTATTCTGAAGAACAAAAAGAATTGGGTATTTGTGGGGAAAATGCCTTGGAATACTTATCTAAAATAAATCGAGAATACCATCCAAATTTGATTATCGCTGGTGCAAATAGAATTTCGGAATTGCCATTTCTAAAAGACCGATTTATAGAAAATGAAATGCTGTTTTATGTTTGTCAAAACCAAACTTGCCAGCTTCCAACTTCAAATTTTAATGAGGTAATAAATAAGATTTAATTATTTTTTAGAAACCGTAGTCATGAAATCTTTAAGGTAGTAAGGTTCAAAGTAAGCTACATCTTCAAAATTGCTATCTTGGAATTTTTTAAAACTCAACTCACTCATTTCATTTGCTGAAGGATAAACAATTTCCTCATGAAAAATAAAATTAGAATTGGTTAAAACTGTTTTTGCCTTTTCAGAACAATCTCCTACAAAGTGAATCGTTTCAGCAATTTCTAAAAAGGAATTTTTTGTAAGTATTTGCGCTTGAACTTCTCGGGTTTTTTCATAATTAGAATTGTAAATTGCTGAATAAACCTCCATTCGTCGGGCATCAATCATAGGAATAATTACACCCTCTGTAATTGTCAATTGTGAAGCCAAAACCTGTAAAGTATCAATTGCAATTAAAGGTAAATCCAATGCAAAACAAAGTCCTTTGGCTGTAGAAACGCCAATTCTTAAACCAGTGTAAGAACCTGGACCTTGGCTAACTGCGATTGCAGATAAATCTTTGAAGGTAATATTTGATTCTTTGAGGCATTCTTCAATAAAAACGTGCAATCTTTCTGCATGTGAATATCCCGATTCTGCAATTTCTTTACACAAAATAGTTTTTCCATGTTGTGAAATGGATACAGAACAGTTTTTGGTTGCCGTTTCTAAATTAAGAATATAAGTCACTCGAAACTATTGAAAGTTATTTCTTTTCTGGTTTATCAATTCCAGAACTCACCACCACTTTATCACCAGAATTCAAGTCTTTTGTTACAGTGGTATAAGGTCCAACAATAACGACATCGCCTTTTTTAAGCCCTGAAAGTACTTCAATATTGGTATCATCTTGAATTCCTGTTTTGATAATTCTAATTTTAGCTTTATCACCCACTTTTAAGAACACGCATTCAAATTTCTTGTCACTTTTTGGAGCAACTTTACTTTCTTTATCTTTTGAATCTTCGACAACAATTTTTGAGGTAGCTGTAGTATCCGATTTAACGACAATTGAACTAATTGGCACCCCAATAACATTAACTTTTCTAGTTGTAATAATGTCAACTGTTGCCGTCATTCCTGGTCTAAATGGCGAATAAGTTAATGGTTTTCCTTCTAATAAATCCAAATAAGATTCTTTCAAAATTCTGATTTTTACTTTAAAATTGGTTACTTGATCCGCTGTTAAAGCCGTACTTGCCGAGTTGGAAATACTGGTAACTATTCCTTTAAATTCTTTTTTCAAATAGGCATCAACTTCCACTTTTGCAGAATCACCCACATTGATTTTCACAATATCATTTTCATTAACATCTACTTCAACTTCCATATTGTTTAAATTGGCAACACGAAGAATTTCAGTTCCAGTCATTTGTTGGGTTCCTAAAACGCGTTCGCCTAATTCAACATTTAACATTGAAATAGTTCCGTCTGCAGGCGCATATATTGTCGTTCTACCCAAGTTATCTTTGGCTTCACTTACAGTTGCAGAAGCACTTTGCACATTATAATAAGCCGATTCCTTAGAAGCTTTTGCTACTTCAAAAGACGCAATTGCTTTGTCCCACTCCGATTTTGAAATTATTCCTTTATCATATAAAGTTTTGCTTCTATCATAGTTGGATTTAGCTTCTTTGAAAGAGGCATCCGCTTGACTCAAACCAGCTTTTGTTCCAGATAAATTTGAAATAGTGCGTTGGTAACCAGAAGTATATAAATCTGGGTTTATTTTAACTAATAAATCTCCTTTTTTAACCACTTGCCCTTCTTTAACAGGTAAAGCAATAATTTCACCTGATACTTCTGATGAAATTTTTACTTCAATTTCAGGTTGGATTTTACCTGTTGCAGAAACTGTTTCAACGACAGTAATTTCATTCACAGTTGCTATTTCTACTTCCGTTCCTTTGTCTTTTTTTCCTATAACACCAGTTTTAGAAAGTGCTATCAAAACGGCGATAATTGCAACTGCCGAACCTAATAAAATATAAATTGTTTTCTTTGTCATGATGGTATTATTATTTAATTATTGGTATTCCAAAATAGTATTCTATTACTTTAACTCTGAAAATATAATCGTATTTGGTGCGAACTACTTCTGATTGTGCATTTACAAACAATGATTGCGATTGATTTAAATCGAAGGCATTTAACATCCCAACAGCAAACTTTTCTTTAGAATAATTATAGGCTTCTTGCCTTGCTTCTAAAGTTATAATTGCTGATTCGTAGGCCTTCATGGCGCCTTTTGCATCGGTAAAAGCAGTGTAAATATTTCTTTCTAAATCCAATTCTTGTTGGCTATAAGCAATTTTTGATCGGTCTAAAGCTATTTTTGATTTTGCAACGTTGTTTTTTGTAGCAAAACCATTAAGCACCGGAATATTCATTTGAAATCCAAATGAGTGACCTTTGTTTATATCGAATTGTTTTAGTACAGAAAATGGAGGTTCAAAACTCGGCATGCCAAATTGATCAAATACTACTCTATCTGTATATCCAGCTCTTGTGCTCAAACTATAAAAACCTTGAATAGAGGGTTGATAAGCACCTTTTGCAATTTTTACATCGCGTTCGGCAATTTCTAAATTGGTTTTTGCAATTTTTAATTCAATCCGTTCTTCTTTTGCTTTTGTATATATTGCTGCGGGAGTTTGAAGTAAAGTAGCGCTTTCGGTAACGGGATAATTAACATCTATAATGTCAAAATCTTGAAAATTATCTAGCTGAAGCAATTGCGCTAAACTTAATTTTGAAATTAACAAGGCATTTTCGGCAGTTACAATCGCTTGATTATTGGTGGCAACAGTCGCTTTAATATCCAACAGATCTCCTCGAGGAACAACTCCTGCATTCACTAATTCTTGTGAACGTTGCAATTGTTTTTGATTGTTTGACAATTGTTCTATTTGAACTTTCAGATTTTCTTTATTAAATAATATTTGCAAAAAAGCATTGGCGATATTTAATGAAACATCATCTTTCATTTTTGAAAGCTGGTAGGT
>CALPLL020000096.1 GCA_943324395.2 Rhizobium sp. Q54 | reverse complement strand
TGTGTACCATCCTTCAGTTCCTAACATGTATCCTAATGGATAGATAGCCCAACCTACTAATACGAACCAGCATAGAATTTTGTGTGCAGCCAATACATTTCCTCCAGCAGCAGCAGCTAATTTAGAAGCGCCACCAAACCAGATTTCATAAGCAATTACAAAATAAGCAGCTCCTGAGATTCCTCCCCATAAAGCAGCTTGGTCACTAAATACAGTTTCTCCAAGGTAACCTGTAACTAACATAACTACTGATAAGAAAATCATTTTCCATAGTAAATCAGTTTTTGCACCAGCAACTTTAAGTATTAAGAAAAACTCAACACACATTAATGGCACTGTTAAAACCCAATCCACATATCTAAAGAATGTTGGCGATTCTTGGAATTCAGACCAATACTCTTTCATGTAGAAATAGTGTACTGCAGCAATAAAGGTAATTAAACCTGATACTAATACAGAAGTACGCCACTTTTTATCAAATTGATTTAATGATAAAAAGAAAAATGCAGATGCGGCCATCATAGCCATACATCCAACAAAAAAGGTAAATCCTACATAATCAGTAGGCGCTAACTTTCCAATCAAACTTGGAATAAACATTAAATTTGTCATAATTAATTAGTTAATTTGGTTTTCTTACTCGTAAGGCTTTTCGGTTCCGCCCCGTTATTTTAAGTGGTTTCTGGACTCCACTAACTTAACAAAATTAATTAAATTTTTATTAAAATCATATCAAATTTAGTTAATAAAAATGAATTTGATATTTGGAGGTTTTAAAAGTTATCAAATATATATTTATCAAATTGTTAATAACTGTATTATGAAACAAAAAAAAACGAACCAAAATAAGTTCGTTTTTGAGGATATCTTATATTAATTCCTAATATTTTAAGGGGGGTTTAGTTTTTAGTCAAATAGTCTACTACATTTTTTTCAATTCTACTATTAATATCAGAAATATCAGCTTTAATGAATTTTTCACCAATAATATTTTCAAATAATTCAATATAACGGTCAGAAACCGTTTGAATGTATTCGTCGGACATGTTTGGAATTGCCTGACCTTCTTTTCCTTGAAATCCGTTTTCTATTAACCAGCGTCTCACAAACTCTTTAGAAAGTTGTTTTTGCTCTTCGCCATTGTTTTGTCTTTCTTGATAGCCATTTGCATAAAAATAACGAGAGGAATCGGGAGTGTGAATTTCATCTATTAAAACAATCTTACCGTCTTTGGTTTTACCAAATTCATATTTGGTATCCACCAGTATCAATCCTCGACTAGCTGCAATTTCAGTTCCTCGTTGAAATAATGCGCGGGTATATTTTTCTAACACCAAATAATCTTCCTCAGATACAATTCCTTTTGACAGAATATCCTCACGAGAAATATCTTCGTCGTGTTCGCCATTATCTGCTTTAGTTGATGGAGTGATTATTGGGGTTGGAAATTGATCGTTTTCTTTTAAACCTTCTGGCATTGTAACTCCGCACAACATTCTTTTTCCAGCTGCATATTCACGAGCAGCATGACCAGAAACATACCCACGAATTACCATTTCCACTTTAAAAGGATCACATAAATGTCCGATTGCTACATTTGGATCTGGAGTCGCAATTAACCAATTCGGAACAATATCCTGAGTTAATTCCATGAATTTAGTCGCGATTTGATTTAAAATCTGACCTTTATAAGGTATTCCTTTTGACATAACTACATCAAAAGCAGAAAGTCTATCGGTGGCAACCATTACTAATAACTCATCATTAATATTGTAAACTTCACGTACTTTTCCGTGATAAATTGATTTTTGGTTAGGAAAATTAAAATTAGTAGTAGTAATTGTATTCATTTAATTGTATTGTTTGTTGTTGTGTAATGCAAAAGTAGATTGTTTTGTAGTAGAAAGCAAAATAGGTAGTGATTAAATTGAAAAATCTTCCATTTGATTAATCTACTATCCTGACTTGTCATGCTGAACTTGTTTCAGCATCCAAATGAACCTGAAATAAAATAAATTTAAATCTTTGAATCTGAGTAAAAAACTCCAAAATTAAAAGCCTCCAATTACAATAATTCCTATAGCTTTTTTTGCTTATTGCTGAAAGCTAGTAGCTATACTTTAATCATGATTCTCAATTTGCTTGTAAGCATCTATGACTTTTTTCACTAATCGGTGGCGTACAATGTCTTTATCATCTAGGTAAATAATACCAATTCCATCAACGTCTTTCAATACCAATAAAGCTTCTTTTAATCCAGAAATAGTTCGTCTAGGTAAATCAACCTGACCCGGATCACCGGTAATCATGAACTTGGCACTTTTACCCATACGTGTCAAAAACATTTTCATTTGGGAATGGGTGGTATTTTGAGCCTCGTCCAAAATCACAAAAGCATTGTCTAAAGTTCTTCCACGCATAAATGCCAAAGGCGCAATTTGAATTATTCCTTTTAAAATATAATCTTCGAGTTTTTCGTTAGGCAACATGTCACGCAAAGCATCATATAACGGCTGCATGTAGGGATCCAATTTTTCCTTCATGTCTCCAGGTAAGAAACCCAAATTTTCTCCGGCTTCAACAGCAGGACGCGTCAATATAATTCTCTTTACTTGTTTTTCTTTTAATGCTTTAACCGCCATCGCCACACCGGTGTATGTTTTTCCTGTTCCAGCGGGCCCTACGGCAAATACCATGTCGTTTTTATTGATTGTTTGAACCAATAAATGTTGGTTGGCAGTCATCGCTTTAATGATCTTGCCTCCTACTCCATGCACCAATATATTGTCTTTGGCATCCATGCGATTGTCGTCTTGAGCATCACTTTGGATTACCCTTTCAATTACATTGTCATCAATAGTATTGTACCTAGTAAAATGAACCATCAGTCGGTTGAATCTTTTTTCAAATTCATCTAAGGCTTCTTTCTCACCAAAAACTTTTATGGTTGTACCACGAGCTACAATTTTTAATTTTGGATAATACTTTTTAATAGTTTCAAGATGAGTGTCTTGAGCGCCCCAGAAGTCTTTTGGAGCGATGTCTATGAGCTCGATAGTTCTTTCGTTCAAATGTATTGGATTTAATTAAAAATTAGTCGTTGATAATTATTAGCTTTGCATTTCAAATTTAATATAATTTAGGTTTACATCCTTGAATTAGTTATAAACAATTTTATGTCAATAATTACCCTTACCACCGACTACGGACTTAAAGATCACTTTGTGGGAGCTTTGAAAGGAAAAATATTGACTGAAAATTCCGAGGCTAAAATTGTAGATATTTCACATAACATTGAGCCATTTAACACCTTACAAGCGAGTTATATTATTGGAGCTGCATACAATAGTTTTCCAAAAGGCACTGTCCATCTAATTGGCGTTGACGCCGAAAAAAATAAAGAAAACCAACATATTGCGATGCAATGGAACGATCATTTTTTTATTTGTGCCGACAACGGAATTCTGAGTATTTTAACTCAAAAAGTGGTTCCTCAAAAAATGGTAGCAATTAATATTCACGACCGTTTACCAGAAGACGCAACCGATCTCGATGTTTTTGTTACCGTGGCGAGTCATCTTTCTAAAGGCGGTTTATTAAACGTTATTGGCAAAGAAATAACTACAATTAAGGAAGTAACAGAAATTCAACCTAGCATAGCTGCCGATAAAAATTCTATAAAAGGATATGTGATTTACATTGATCATTTTGGAAATGTGGTAACCAATATATCTAAAAAACTGTTTATTGAAGTTGGAAAAGGTAGACCATATGAAATTCCGTTATTACAAAATCGATTACAGAAGAAATCGAATCCTATAAAAAATATTTGGGCTAAATATTCTGATATTGCCAACTCCGGAAAATATCCAATTAAGGATTATGAAGGAGATAAATTGGCGATATTTAATGAAGCTGGTTTTTTAGAAATTGCTATTTTTAGAAGTAACCCAATGAACGTTGGAAGTGCTTCGAGCTTGTTGGGATTGAATTACAGAGATAGTATAACAATACAATTTTTTAATCAGTAATTTATGTTCGTAAGAATTGTAAAAATGAGTTTTCACGAAGATAAGATTTCCAATTTCTTAGATAATTTTGAAGTTATAAAAGAGAAAATACGAAATGCGCCAGGAAATCGTTTATTAGAATTGTATCAAGATAAAACCGATAAGTGCATTTTTTTTACCTATAGTTATTGGGAAAGCGAGCAAGACTTAGAAAATTATAGAAATTCCGAATTTTTTTTCGAAATTTGGACAGATACAAAAAAGCTATTTAATAAAAAACCTGAAGCTTGGAGCGTAGACAAAGTGGTTTCTTTGGTTTAAAAAACATAAAATGAAAGCAATATTATTTAGAGAGATTCGGTCTTTTTTTGGTTCGCCGATTGGCTACTTAGTAATCGCTATTTTCCTAATCCTTAACGGATTATTCTTATGGATTTTCAATGGCGAATACAATATTTTAGATTCTGGTTTTGCCGATTTGAGTCCGTTTTTCACTATTTCACCATGGATTTTGATTTTTCTAATTCCAGCGGTAACGATGAGAAGTTTCGCTGACGAAATGAAACAAGGAACTTTAGAATTGCTTTTAACTAAGCCATTAAGCATTTGGGAAATTGTTGGAGGAAAATTTTTGGGTTCGTTGTTGTTAATTGTAATTGCAATTATCCCCACTTTTATTTATGTATATGTAATTTCTAAACTTGGAATTCCTGAGGGAAATATCGATATGGGAAGCACCATTGGATCTTATTTTGGCTTGCTGTTCTTAATTTCAGGCTATTGTTCCATTGGAATTTTCACTTCATCGTTAACCAACAATCAAATTATCGCCTTTTTGGTAGCCGTATTATTGTGTTTTACTTTCTATTTCGGATTTGATGGAATTGCCAATTATTTACCTGATTTAGAGAGTAGTATTTCCTATTTAGGAATGAACAGCCATTTTAAAAGTATGAGTCGTGGTGTTATTGATACTCGCGATTTATTGTATTTTTCAAGTCTAACTGTGTTTTTTATGTCACTTACTGTTTTTAAATTAAAATCTTTAAAATTGTAGTGATGAAAAATAAAAATCTAAAATCTGTACTTTTTATTTCGGTTGCTTTAATCTTAATTAATCTAGCTGGGAACTTCTATTTTCATCGTTTTGACTTAACCGCAGACCATAGATACACACTTTCCCCAACTACACTAAAAATAATTAAAGACGTCAAAGAACCTTTGATTATTGATGTTTTCTTAAAAGGAGAATTTCCAGGTGAAATAAAAAAATTACAAACAGAAACGCAACAAATACTAGAAGAATTCAAGGCTTATAATTCTAATATTGTATTTCAATTTGTAAATCCATTAGAAGAAGAAGATAAAAGAGACGCGACCATTCAAGCTTTTCTAGAAAGAGGATTAACTCCAATTAATGTAACTCTAAGTGATAAAGGAAAGAAAACACAAGAAGTGGCGTTTCCATGGGCAATTGCTACTTATCATGGAAGAAGTACAAAAGTTCCGTTGTTAAAGAACATAATGAGTGCATCAATAGCTGAAAAAGTAGTGAGTTCTGTCCAACATCTAGAGTATGCTTTTACTAGCGCTTTTAATTCGGTTATCAAACCAAAACAAAAAAAGGTTGCAGTAATTAAAGGAAATGGGGAGTTAAACGACTATTTAATGGGAGATTTCATTAAACAAGTCAAAGAAAATTGCTTTATAGGAACTTTCACTTTAGATTCTGTTGCTAAAAAACCAGCTGAAACATTAACCGTTTTAAAGAAATACGACCTTGCTGTAATTGTAAAACCAATTGAAAAATTCTCCGACGAAGAAAAATTCGTTTTGGATCAATTTGTTATGAATGGCGGTAAAACGCTATGGTTAATTGATCAGGTGAATATAGAAATGGATAGTTTGTACAATCAAACTGGAACTACTTTGGCTTTTCCAAACGATTTGAATTTGAACGATATGTTCTTTAAATATGGAGTAAGAATAAATCCTGATATGGTTAAAGATATTATGGCTGCTCCAATAACGCTCGCCACTGGAGAAAATGGTAGCGGAACGCAATACAATCAATTTCCATGGTTTTACTCGCCGCTAATTTATCCAACGGCAAAGCATCCAATTGTGAGCAATCTTGATGCAGTTAAATTTGAATTTACTAACGGAATTGACACCTTAAAAAACGGTATTAAAAAAACGGTATTATTACAATCTTCTCCCTATTCTAGATTAGTAGGCGCTCCTGTTGAGGTAAAATTAGACATGGTGAATGATCGACCGGAACAAGCCGAATTTTTAAATAAAGGAAATATTCCAGTCGCAGTATTATTGGAAGGAAAATTTCATTCTGCATTTGAAAACCGAATATTACCATTTCAAGAAAAATCGTTTTTAAATTTGGGTGAACCCAATAAAATGATTGTAATTTCAGATGGAGATGTGATTAAAAATCAATTGGACAAAAATCATCAACCTTTGGAGTTGGGTTATGATAAATGGACTAATAAATTATATGGAAATAAGGAATTTTTAATGAATTGTGTCAATTATTTATTGGATGATACCGGACTTATTAACATTCGAAGTAAAGTGGTTAATCTACCTATTTTAGACAAAGAAAAGGTGTATGATAATTACACGAGCGCTCAAATTATAAGCGTAGGATTACCAATAATTACCCTGGGAATATTCGGATTACTTTTCACTTTCCTAAGAAAAAGAAAATACAGCAAATAATTGTTAATAAATTTGTTTTCACTATTTGATTAGATTAAGATATATTTGTAAAAACAAAATAAAAATAATTCTGAAAAATTCAGATTTTAAGATTGATTAAAAAAAGCCAAAGATGAAGTTTATAGTATCGAGTTCGTACTTATTGAAACAATTACAAGTATTAGGAAGTGTTATTAACAGTAGCAACACCTTACCTATTTTAGAT
>CALPLL020000095.1 GCA_943324395.2 Rhizobium sp. Q54 | reverse complement strand
GAAGACTTTATTGAATGGGAAGAAGTGTATCGCGATAATTTTTACGGTACATTAAAAAGTGAAGTGGAACGCATTTGGGCTTTAGGAAAAAATGTGGTTTTTGATATTGATGTCGCTGGTGGATTAAGAATAAAAAACAAATTTCCGGAGCAAACTTTAGCTGTTTTTGTGAAACCACCAAGCATTGACGAACTTAAAATCCGACTTAAAAAGCGTTCTACAGAAAGCGACGATAAGATTAATATGAGAATAGCAAAGGCTTCGGTAGAATTAGCAACAGCGCCTCAATTTGACAAAATCATAAAAAATTACGATTTAGATGTTGCTAAAGAAGATGCATACCAATTGGTGAAATCTTTTGTAAACCCGGATTCCACAAATTAACACGGATTTAATTTGTGATAATTTGTGAAATTTGTGTTATATTAATTAAGATAATTTATGAAAATTGGACTTTATTTTGGAACCTTCAACCCCATTCATGTTGGGCACCTAATTATTGCCAATCACTTTGCGGAGCATACTGATTTAAATCAGGTTTGGATGGTGGTTACTCCTCACAATCCATTGAAAAATAAAGACACTTTACTTAAAGATTCGACTCGTTTAGAATTGGTTTTTCTAGCTACAGAAGACTACCCAAAGATTAAACCTTGCGACATCGAATTTCAATTGCCACAGCCCAATTATACCGTAAATACATTGGCACATTTACAAGATAAATATCCTAAAAATGAGTTTTCATTAATTATGGGTGAAGATAATTTGAAGTCTTTTCACAAATGGAAAAACTACGAGGTAATTCTTGAAAATCACGCTATTTATGTTTATCCAAGGGTAGATGAAAATGTTCAGACAAATAATGATGGTGAAAAGTACGGTTTCAAAAACCATCCTAAAGTTCATTTTATAGCCGCTCCAATTGTAGAAATCTCAGCTACATTTATCAGAAATTCCATCAAAAACAAGAAGAATATTCAGCCGCTTTTACCTAATAAAGTTTGGGAATATATTGATCACAATAATTTGTATAGAAAGTAATAAACGTTATTGTATCGCATTAGGGATGGCAGTGGAAATCCCACGGTATTGCGAGGAGGTACGACGTGGCAATTTCGTGGATTGAAGCGTACAGCCCGACCGCACTGCAACGCTAGTGGAAGTGGGGAAATGCCCAAATAAAAAAACGATTTTTAGTATCCTAAAATTAATTGAGCAATTCCGAAATACAAAATAATTCCGAAAACGTCATTAGTTGTGGTAATAAAGGGTCCCGTCGCAATTGCGGGGTCAATTTTGTTTTTATGAAGAAATAACGGCACTAAGGTCCCTAAGGTTGCTGCGAATAAAATCACCACAATTATAGAAATAGAAATTGCTAGTCCAACTTGATATTGCCCATACATTATGGAATGATAGCCCAATAAAAAGAGGGAAATTATGGTTCCTGAGATCATGGCTACAGTCAATTCTTTGCTTAAATAATTTCTGTTAAATTCTTTCAATGAGCCGTTTGCTAATCCTTGAACTACGATTGCAGAGGCTTGAACGCCAATGTTTCCTGCTGTTGCAGAAAGTAATGGAACGAATATGAAAAGAGTATAATATTTTTGGAAAGCATTTTCGTTGTGTTTTAGAACTAATGAGGCTACAATTTCTATTAGCATACCAATAATTAGCCATGGCAAACGTGCTTTTGTTAGTTCAAAAACACTGTCTTTTGCTTCTACGTCTTGGGTTATACCGGCTGCTAATTGGTAATCTTTATCGGCTTCGTCTTTAATTACATCTACAATATCATCGATGGTAATTCTACCTACCAATCGTCCTAGTTCGTCAGTAACTGGAATGGCTTCCAAATCGTATTTTTGCATGATTCTCGCTACCTCAACATCTTCAACGTCAACATTTACGGAATTTAATTTTCTGATATAAACGTTACTAATTGGCGTTTTGGTTGAAGTTGTCAATAAATCTTTAAGGGAAAGTCGCCCCAACAATTTATCTTGATCATCTACTACATAAATGGAGTGAACGCGTGAAATATTTTCGGCTTGGATACGCATTTCTTTAACACATGTAAGCACGTTCCAATTTTCGTTAACTTTTACTAACTCTTTGTGCATCAATCCTCCAGCAGTATTTTCGTCGTAACGCAGTAAGTCTACAATGTCTTTTGCATGCTCAACATCTTGAAGTTCTGAGATTACTTCCTCTTTTTTACTTTGAGAAAGTTCGGCAATAATATCGGCAGCATCATTGGTGTCTAACTCATCTAGCTCTTCGGCAATTTCTTTTGGAGACAACCGATTAAGGATATTTTCTCTTAAGTCATCGTCTAATTCAAGAAGGATTTCTGCGGTTTTATCACTATCTAAAACTTTGAAAATATAGGTAGCTTCGTTGAAATCTAATTCGTCAAGAATTTCGGCAATATCAGCATGGTGCAATTCATTAAGTAAGGATTCCAATTGGCGATCATCCCTACTTTTAATAAGTTGCTCTATTTGAACTATAAGCTCTTTACTGATTTTAAACTGCATCGGCTTCTATTTTTTGAGTGAGTTCAATGAATTGTTGCACGTTCAACTGCTCTGGACGAAGGTCAAAGATAGTGTCTTCACGCAAATTATCGGACAAATTTAGTGTTTTTAAACTATTTCGCAATGTTTTTCTGCGTTGTTGAAAAGCGGTTTTTACAACTATGAAGAATAATTTCTCTCCACAAGGCAAACTAAAATTTTCTTTTCTTCTTAATCTCAATACCCCCGACTTCACTTTTGGTGGTGGATTGAAAACATTTTCGTCTACTGTAAATAGATATTCTGCATCGTAAAACGCTTGTACTAAAACAGATAAAATCCCGTAGGCTTTGGTTCCTTTTTTTTCACAAATCCTTTCGGCTACTTCCTTTTGAAACATACCGGCAAATTCCGGAATTTGATTTCGGTATTCTAATGTTCGAAAAACAATTTGAGTAGAAATATTGTAGGGAAAATTACCAATTATCCCGAATTGTTTGCCTTCAAAAGTTTCATTTATATTGTATTTCAAAAAGTCTTTAGAAATTATTTTGTCTTTTAATTTCGGGAAATTACTTTCTAAATAAGTCACCGATTCGGTATCAATTTCAATTACATAAGTTGAAATTGGTTTTTCTAATAAATATTTAGTCAAAACTCCCATTCCTGGTCCTATTTCCAGAACATCCTCATAACCTTCAAAGTTCAATGTGTCAGCAATTGCAGCAGCAATACTTTCATCAATTAAAAAATGCTGTCCTAGGTGTTTTTTTGCTTTTACTTTTTCCATAAACCAGTTGGTTGTTTGTATTAATCAAATACTAGTGTTCAGAAATTAATTCTAATTCTGTTCTGAAAGCCAACATTTTATCGCCAAATAATGCCGCTCCTTCTTCTCTCAATCTTGGCGCATCTTCTTCGTAATATCTTTGAAGCAACTCTTTATTATCCGTGGTATATTGAATGGAATAAGTAACTCCTCCCATTTCTTCCTCAATTAGTACTTTTACCATTCTTGCAGACGTGAATTTCCCAGTTGCCAAAACATCATTTATGTGTTTCTGTTGCATCCAAGTCATCCATTGGTCGTGAACACTTTCGTGAATATTAATTGTTACGTTGTAAATTATCATTTATTATTGTTTAATCGTTAATATGTATATCCGTATAACCGAATCAACGATTAAACGATTTACCTAAAATTTAAAGTTCCTTATTGTCTCCCCGAAGTTCCCTATATTTTTTCCTAGCTTCTACAAAATATATACTGTCTTGGTGATGAAATACTAATTTTTCATAAAATGACTTCGCTTTTTCTTGATCTATTAGCTTTTTGCTGTAAATCTCGGCAGTAAAAAATAACGCTTCGTCAATATAAATTCCATCAGAATAATGGTCTATAACTTGTTGATATTGGCTTAATGCCGATTGATAATCGCCTAATTTTTCATAGATTTTTCCTAATCTATATAGTGTAACACTTTCAATTTCCTGTCCTTTAAAATTTTTCAAAATATCTTGAAATTGCAATAGTGCCTCTTGTGGCTTATTTTGATAAATCAAATAATCCCCTCGGGCAAATTGTTTTAATGCCGTTTGTGTTGAATCAGCAACTGTATTGTCATTTATTAATAGAAAATACTCTAACGCATCATTGGCAATTAATTGTGAAGAAACCGATTTTAATTCTTTAAATTGTTTCAGTGCCCAAACAAAATCTCCTTTGAAATAACTTGTTTTTGCTGATTTTAATGTGGCTTCGTGTCCAATAACATCGTTTTTCAAATCTTCTTCTATTTGAGAATAATACAACGAGGCTTGATTGAATTTTTCTTCAAATAAAAAAATATCAGCCAATTCCATTTTTACATCAGCTTTTTGGTATTCATTAATTGGTAGCTCCAAAGCGGTTTTCAAAATTACTTTCCCTTGATTTGGATTCTTCATTTGAAAAGTATCAAAATGGGCTTTCAATATTTGTAATTTAATTGAATAGGGCGTAATTCCATATTGATTTAATAAGGAAACCAGGTCTTTTTCTATTTCTGAATAATCTTTTATTAAAGGATCATTTATTTTCATTTCAGTAAGAAAATAGTGTGCCTGCATTTGTAAATCGTTGTCTTTTGTATTTTCTAAAATGAAGGCTAGGATTTCTTTAGCAGTTTCTTTTTCGTCTTCTTCAATAGAAATTTGAGCTAAATTCACAATGTTAGATAGCGATTCTGGATTCCTTTTATAAATTGCTTTTTCTTGAATAAAGGCTTTCCCAAATTCTCTCTGTTGAACGTAATACCAACTCAAATATTGATTCCAAAATACATCTTGATTCTTTTGGATTCTGATTAAAAGTGCTTTTCGAAGTGCCTCGTTGAAAGCGACATCTGCATTTTCGTTCATAAATCGAGTAAATTGATTTTGAATTAATATCAGATTTTGAGGATTCTTATAAGATTCTTCTAAGAATTTTTCAATCATTTTATCTGTTTGCCCATTTTGCCCATACAGCAACGCCATTTGAAAATTAAAATTCATATTCGGATCAATTTCCAATGCAATTTGATAGGCCTGCAAAGCATATTCGATCAATACTTTTCTTTCAAAAACAGCGGCAATTCCATAAACTTCTGAAGGATTCTTTTTGATTTTATCAAGCGCTTGTTCGAAATATTTTTTGGCTTTACTATCCTCTTTTTGTAGTTGGTAGTTTGCACCTAATTCTACTAACAATGAACTTTGTTTGTATTTATTGTAACGTTCAAAAATTGCTTTTTCTGCTACTTCATATTGTTTAAGTTGTTGGTAGCATTCAATAGTTTGTTGGAAATAAAATCCATTTCCTGGCTGGGTATTAAAAAGTTCTTGATAAGAAACGAGTGCTTTTTCAAATTCTCCTTTGTCAAAATAGTTTTGCGCCAATTGGTCATTTTGAGAGAATCCAATTAGGGAATAAAACAGATAAAAAAGGAAAATTATTTTTTTCATTTCAAAATATATTAAAAAAACAATGTACTAAAATAACCTTTTTGTGTCATGTTAGTACATTGTTTTCATTGACAAACTAAATTTAGTCGATCAAATCAAAACCTGTATATTTTCTCAAAACTTCCGGAATTACTATTCCTTCTGGTGTTTGATAGTTTTCTAATATTCCAGCTAAAACTCGTGGCAATGCCAATGAACTTCCGTTTAGGGTGTGTGCCAATTGATTTTTACCGTCTTTATCTTTATAACGTAATTTTAAACGATTGGCTTGAAAAGTTTCAAAATTTGATACTGATGAAATTTCCAACCAACGATCTTGAGCAGTTGAAAACACTTCAAAATCATAGGTTAATGCTGAAGTGAATCCCATATCGCCTCCACAAAGACGAAGAATTCTATAAGGTAATTTTAATTCTTGCAATATCATTTTCACATGTTCTACCATTCCTTCTAAAGCTTCATATGATTTATCAGGATGTTCAATTCTTACGATTTCTACTTTGTCAAATTGATGCAAACGGTTCAATCCGCGAACATGAGCTCCATAGGAACCTGCTTCTCTTCGAAAACAAGGTGTATAACCTGTTGCTAAAACTGGCAACTCATTTTCATTTAAAATCACATCGCGAAATAAGTTGGTAACTGGAACCTCAGCAGTTGGAATTAAATATAAATTATCTGTTGCGTCGTGGTACATCTGACCGTCTTTGTCTGGTAATTGCCCCGTTCCATAAGCTGATGCTTCATTTACAAGATGAGGAACTTGGTATTCTTTATAACCGGCATCGGTATTTTTATCTAAGAAATAAGTGATTAAAGCGCGTTGTAATTTGGCACCTTTCCCTTTATAAACTGGGAAACCAGCACCTGTGATTTTATTTCCTAATTCGAAATCGATGATGTCGTATTTTTTAACCAATTCCCAATGAGGCTGTGCTCCTTCATGCAGAACTGGAATTGCACCTTCTTGAAATACATTTACATTTTCTTCAGGGGTTTTACCTTCAGGAACTATATCTGCGGGAAGGTTGGGTAATGTATATAATTTTTCTAGTAATTCATTTGCCAGAGCATCTGCTTTTTCAGCTAAATCTTTGCTTTTTTCTTTTAGAATTACCGTTTTTTCTTTTAGAATAGTAGCTTTTGATTTCTCTCCAGCTTTCATTAAATCACCAATATCTTTGGATAATTTATTAGATTCAGATAAAATATTATCCAATTCTACTTGCGTAGAACGTCGTTTTTCATCCAATTGAACTACTTCATCAACGGTGGCTTTGGCATCGATATTTCTCTTGGCCAATGCTTTGATTACTTTTTCCTGATTTTCTCTAATAAATCCTATTTGTAACATATTGTAATTTTTATAAATCTAAAATTAATTTTAAGATTAAGTGGCAAATTTAATCATTTGTTTCTAATGTTGCTATTTTAAAATAAGGGTAATT
>CALPLL020000094.1 GCA_943324395.2 Rhizobium sp. Q54 | reverse complement strand
TCTTTTCATTCTGCATTCAATATCGTCGTGAAGTTCTCGCGCTAATATTTTCGCTTCTCTTAAATCCTCCGAATTATCTACACACATTAGAGCATGTTGTTCTAATGAACGCTCTAAAACTATTTTTGAACGCAAATTAGCAGCAATAATTTTTTTATGTTCTTCAACAATATCAAAGGTTACTTCTGGTGAATTTTTAAATAAAAGCCTTAATTCTGGGGGCATTTGGTACTTAAAATACCTTTCAATTTCAATATCATCACGAAGATTCTCTAAATAATATTCTGGTGATCTAAAAATATGTTGCCAATCAATTGGTTCGCTCCAAAGCCCAAATCTAGCGGCATTATTCCCTAAATCAATTACTACAAACGTATCTTTATTTGGTAATTTTCTAGAACCGCGACCTATCATTTGATAATACAATGTCAATGATTTTGTAGCTCTATTCAATATTATTGTTTCAACTGTAGGTTCGTCAAAACCGGTAGTTAATATCCCAACTGACGTTAATATTGCGTCCGGTTTTTTCTTAAACCAGTTCAATATTTCTTTTCTTTCTTCCGCGCTACAGGTATTATCTAAATGGCGAATTTCAAAACCAGCTTCTTTAAAAGTCTCGTAAACAAAAAGCGAAGTACTAATTCCGTTATTAAAAATTAGCGTCTTTTTTCCTAATGATTTTTCTGTGTAAGCATGCAGTAATTTTTCTTGCATTATCATATTTGAATACAAATCATCTGACGATTTTACGGTGTAATCACCGTTAATTCCTACTTTTAATGATGTTAATCCAACATCATAACTATAAGTTATCGCTTTTGCAAGAAAACCTTTGTCTATCAATGAAGAAATTGTATCACCTACAATCAATTCATCGTAATTTTCATTCATGGGTAATTTTACATTTGAACTAAGGGGTGTTGCTGTAACACCAAGAATAAATGAATTTTTGAAACAACTTAGTAATTTTCTAAAGGAGTTATAATGTGCTTCGTCAATAATAACTAAACCAATATTATCCAAATGCAACTTTTCATCATTGATGCGGTTTTTCAAGGTTTCAACCATGGCAACAAAACAAGAATAATCATTTTGATCTGGTAATTCTTTGATATTGCTGTTGATTATTTTGTTTTTAACATCAAATCCTTTGAGCATTTTTGAGGTTTGCTTACACAATTCAATTCGGTGGGTTAAAACCACTACTTTTTTATCGTGTTTAGCTATATACTGCCTTACAATTTCAGAGAAAATAACTGTTTTTCCTCCTCCTGTTGGTAATTGATATAATAAATGGTGGTTGCTTGGCGCGTTATCTAAACGTTCAAAAATGACGTCAATATCAGATTGTTGATATCCGTAAAGTTCTTTCTTATCCTCAATTTCAATATCTAACTCTTTTTGCGGCATTTTTAAAGTTGTAATTTTTGCAAAAATACGTTTAAAAAAGGGTTATTTGAGTATATTGAAGTTATATTTTGTGTTTTTTTAATAATCAAATTTTTCAACAATAGAATTAAATTCAAATACATTGAACCAATCTTGAATTTCGGCTTCAGCCCTTATTGCCTCTACCCTATTTTTAAAATCATATAAAATTCCGTTTTCAATCATAAAACTGACCGCCTGTTCGAAAGAATTTAACATGCTTTTGAAAAATAATTCTTGTTTGATGATTTTTTCTGAAGAATAAGTTTGTGCAATTTCTATTGAAAAAAGCATGACATCAGCTATAATAAATGGATCAACTCCAAGTGAAATAAAATGCTTGATTTTTTTTTGAGCCACCGATCTTCTGGTTTTTGCTTTTTTGCCTCTTACGGGGAAATACTCATTAGAAACTTTTAATTTAAAATCTTGTAACAAACCTCTTTCATTGGGTTTAAATACAAAATCGTAAAAAGTTTTAACAACAGGAAATTTATCATATAAATTAATTATCTGTTCTTCTAATTGCTCTTTGTTAAGTTCGTTAAGGTATTTTTTTAAATCTCGTTTACTCATTATCTATACTATGTTGTCACAAATGTAAATTACTTTTTCAATCTTTGTAAAATAATGATTGATATTAATTAAATTTGTAATAATTATTTAAAATTAAAATGGTCAAGATTTTTAAAGCAGTAGCAATTCTAGAAGGAATTTCTTATTTAGCATTATTTTCAAATATGTTATTTATAAAACCAAATAATTTCAAATTATACCATCAATTACTTTATCCAATAGGAATGTCACATGGTTTGCTTTTTGTTGGATATGTACTTTTGGCATTTGCAATAAAAAAATCCCAAAATTGGAGTTTTACTAACTTTGGTATAGTATTATTGGCTTCCCTCCTACCATTTGCAACCTTTTATGTGGAACAAAAATATATAAAAAAATGATAAAAATAATAGAATCGATATTTGGCTGGTCTGATACATTATTACTTAAAATAGGTTTTAATTCTTCTTTAGCCTCCTACATTAGCATTATTATAAATACAGCATTATTGTGCGCTTTAGCCTATTCTATTTACATTGTTTTTAGAATTATATTGGTTACTGCAATGGTATTTATTGCAAAAAAAACCAAAACTAAATTTGACGATTTATTAGTTTCAAACAAAACTGCAAAATACATCGCCCATTTAATACCGTTGTTATTTATCTATAAATCAGTTCCAATTATTTTGAGCGACTTTGTTTATTGGGAATCTATTTTTGGAAAATTAGTTGGAGTTTATATCGTTCTTTTAGTACTTTGGATTATAAGAACCATTTTTAATGCCATTAGAGATTATTTAAAACAAGACCCTAAATTTAGCGATAAACCAATAGACAGTTATATTCAGGTAATTATGATTGTGCTTTGGATTTTTGGAATTATCATTATTGTTTCTGAAATTTTTGATATTGATACAAAAAATCTTCTAGCAATATTAGGTACTGTTTCTGCAGTAATAATTTTGATTTTTAGAGATACTATTTTAGGATTTGTTGCAAGTGTTCAAGTGTCTTTAAACGACATGGTTCGAATTGGTGACTGGATTACTTTCGATAAATTTGGAGCCGATGGTGATGTAACTGAAATCAATTTAGCTACCGTGAAAGTTAGAAATTTTGATAATACAACCACTACAATTCCAACATATAGTATGATATCAGATTCTTTCCGAAATTGGCGTGGAATGCTAGATTCCGATGGTAGAAGAATAAAAAGATATGTACTTATTAAAGCCAGTAGTATCCGATTTATGAAAGATCAAGAGATTGAAAACTTAAAGAGAATTCAGTTATTAAATTCTTATATCCAGCATCGTCAAGATGAAATTTTAAAGTTCAATGCTACACACAATGTAGATAAAACCATAGCTATAAATGGAAGAAATCTAACCAATTTTGGGTTGTTTAGAAAATACATTACAGAATATTTGCACAATCATCCTGGATTAAATAAAGATATGATTTTGCTATGTCGTCAATTGCAGCCTACTCAAAATGGAATTCCATTAGAAATTTATGCTTTTTCAAATGATAAAAAATTCGAGAATTACGAATACATAATGTCAGATATATTTGACCATATATTTGCTTCAATAAAGTATTTTGATTTGGAAATTTGTGAAATGGTCAATACGATTGATGCAGGAAAATAGTTTATTTCAAGCGATTACCAACGTATTCAATTTGTGTTTTTCCATGAGGTTTTGGTTTTCCATCTTCGCCTAAACTCACCATCGTGGTTGCTTCTATGGTAATAATGGTTTCTCTTGTCATCATATTTCTGGCCTCACATTTTAAAGTTATTGAAGAGTTACCAAACTTTACAACATCAATTCCAATTTCTATAATATCACCTTGTTTGGCAGAACTTCTAAAATTAATTTCCGACATATATTTTGTCACGACACGACTATTTTCTAATTGTATAATTGAATAAAGTGCTAATTCTTCATCAATCCAAGCCAATAATTTACCTCCAAATAAAGTTCCGTTAGGATTTAAATCTTCGGGTTTTACCCATTTACGTGTGTGAAATCTCATAAATTAATTTTTTGACAAAAATACAATATAAAATTACATGTTTTTAATCCTAGATTCCATAAATTAGATTGCTAATTAATTATTATAAATCATGAGCATTAGAGAACATCTAATATCGACTTTAAGAGGAGAAACTTTAGGAGAAATCAATTCTCAAACTTCTGTAGAAGAGTTGTTTCAAAATCAAACCTTAAGACCAATTTTGAAATTGCAAAATGAACTATATATTGAGTTATTTATAAATTACATCCTAAAAAACAAGGCTCAATTTAGTCAATTTACGGTAGAAAAAAAGTTGGATTATATTGAAAATTCAATACTTAACGATAATAAGTTTAGAAATTTACTTATTGGAACAACCATTGGATTATTGCAAATTGAGGAATATAAATTGTACTCAAAAAATGCATCTGCATTGAATAAAAGAATAATTACAATGCTTATTGAAAGATTAAAATCCCAAGTCCAATTATTAGATGAACCTAGGACTTTATAAATTAATCTTCCTCATTATCATTTTTCACATCTGTTGCGTTTTCACTTGAACCTGCACCTGAATTGGATCTAATTTCAGTATGACGAATTTCACCTCCTGATGTTCCAACACTTTTTGCAAAAACTGCAGCTAATAAAGCTAAAGCTAACGTTATAAATGAAAATATTTTAGCCAAATTATGGTTCTTAATGGACGTGTATAATGATAATAATCCTAAAAATCCAGTTACATACATAATGATTGCAAACTTTTCTGCAATTTCTTCATGTTCATGAATTATTTGTTTGCCAATATTTGGAAGGTCTTCTACTAATTCCTCAGCGCCCTCGCCTGTTCCCATACTGAAAGCAGCAAATATAGCAGCAACAATAAATAAAATATAAGCAGTATTTTTTACAGAATTGTTTTTTAATAACATTCCTGTAATTAAAATCCCCAAACCAAATAAGGTTCCTATTATTGGAAAATGATTAACCACCAAGTGTAAATGTGCGTCGTTCATAATGATTTTGTTTTATTTAATTAATTGTAAATATAGCTTTGATTATTGATATATTAACTGTTATTTTTTATATAATTATTATGTTTTTATCCTGCTAAAGAAACCCCTATTAAAGTCCCAATCCCATAAGTAACCGCAGCGGCTGTTAACCCAAAGGCAACTTGTCTAAAACCGGAATACAAAACGCTTTTCCCTGTTAACAATGTAATTGCTGCTCCAATTCCAAATAATCCTACAACACTGCTTATAATACTCAAAATAATAGCATTTTTCCCATCTAAAATCATAAATGGATAAAGTGGAATTATTGCACCGATTGAAAATAACAAAAAGGAAGCAATTGCTGCTTCCCAAGCGGAGCCTCCTAAATCTTCTTTGTCTATTCCTAATTCTTCTTTTATAATCGCGTCAATTGCCGTTTCTTGAGATTCAAATGCCTTGTCTGCCAATTTTTTAGCTTCTTCAATGCTCATTCCTTTTGCTTGATATAAAAGGACTAATTCTTTTTTTTCTTCTTCAGGTGAAGCTTCTAATTCTTCCATTTCTAAGTCAATTTGGCGTTGGTTTAATTCTCTAGAACTTTGAACAGAAAGCCACTCCCCTAACGCCATTGAAATGGATCCCGCCATTAAACCTGCAATTCCGGTTAATAAAATAGTATTATTGGAAACTGCTGCACCTGCAACGCCCATAACCAAACTCATGTTCGAAACCAATCCATCATTAGATCCTAATACAGCGGCTCTAAGTGCATTTCCTCCCACGGATTTATGTCGGCTTTCGAATTTTGATAAAAATCCTCCCGAAACATTCAGCGCCTTATTATTATTCACCGCTTCGATAATATTGAGATGATTGTGTTCAAAACCACTTAGTTTTTCACCATTTTCAATTTTATTTTTAATTGAATTTACTGCAAATTGTTTTTCTACACTTGACAAACTGCTAATTATTGAACTGTAACCAAATAATTTACCTACTCTTAATTGAAATTTTGCTCTTGAAGAAGGTTGTGGCATTTCGTAATTTGGATCGAATTCATTTACTTTTCTCAACATATGATTAGCATGTCCTTTTTCAATTTCTGCTAAACTATTTAATACTCGGCTCAGATTTTCATCGGATTGAATTGTTGCAATACTTGTATAAAGAAATGCTGTATCAACCTCCGTTTGTAATTGCGATTTTAGTTTGCCTATATCCATGGTACCCGTTTTTTTGATTTACAAAATTAATCATAATTCAATGATATTTTAATTAAACTATTCAATCATTTACTTTTAAAATTGTTAAAATAAATTAAAGTACAATCCAACTATTTTAATTAAATTTAAATTATAAAATAAAGACTATACAAAAGGCATTTTTATACAAATTATATATAATAGTAATTTCTTTGAAAGAATTCTATTCTTGCTCAAATTTCTTTATTTTTGTAAAAAATACTATCATGACTTTTTTAAGAAAAACCACGCCTTTTTATACTCTTGCTTTGTTTTATATAGTTGTAAGCTTCTTTTTGCGTGCAATTTTAATTTTTCATCCTATTACTCAAACTTCATTTTCATTTATTGAAACAATCAAAATATTTGCTTTAGGATTTCTATCTGATTTATTCGTTTTTACAATTGTCAGCACTTTTTTGTGGTTGTATTTAATATTTATATCCAATGCTAAATATCTTAAACCTTACGGATATATTATTTTTGGTATGTTGGTTTCATTACTAATCTACGTAAAGTTTTTTAATACCATTCTTAATGAATATGGAGGGGTTTTACCCGAAATTGGGTTTGCATTCGTGGCAATTAAAACTATTTTATTTGGATTGTTATTATTTCTTCCAAAATATCGATCAAAAATTAGATTCTGGCTGTTCAGTTTTGTTATTTTTCTATTTGTTGCAATCCTATTACAAATTGCAATTAGCGAGTACTTTTTTTGGAATGAATTTGGTGTCCGATTTAATTTTATTGCAGTTGATTATTTGGTTTATACCAATGAAGTTATCGGAAATATTATGCAGTCTTATCCAGTAATTCCTCTATTTTCTGTATTGTATATAATTGCAGGAATTGTAACTTATTTTATAGTTCAAAAGTCAAAAAATTATATTGAAGAAATACCAACTTTT
>CALPLL020000093.1 GCA_943324395.2 Rhizobium sp. Q54 | reverse complement strand
ACTGTTTGAGAAGCATAATAAGTAGTCCCATTTACAAGAGCAGTTGTGGAAGCTAATGCCGTTCCTCCTGTGGCTGTGGCGTACCATTTTATTCCCGTTCCAGTTGCCATTAAATCGGTAACTGTAGAAGCCGAACATAGTGTTTGATTAGTACTACCTGTAGGAGTCGTATTTGGAACTACTGCTATAGTTATGTTCTTTCTACAAGTTATACCATTTAAAGTAATATCTACCCAATATTGGGTTGTTTGAGTTAAACTTGGATTGATTGTTGCTGTAGTCTCGCCTGTTGACCATAGATAAGTAGCTGTTCGTTGTAAAGAGTACAATTGTTGTACCTCAACATCTGTTAATGCTCTTCCCCAAACTCCAATATCATCTGTAGCTCCATTAAAATACCCTGTTTCTGTTCCAATTCCTACATAAGTATGGGCATAATAACCAATAATCATTGGCCAAGATGAATTAGCAACTCCAGGAGTTCCTCTCCATAATTGAGTGTCTTGTAATACACCGTCAAGATAGATTCTTCCTGAATATTGATCGGCTACAAAAACTAAATTATGCCATGAATTATCGTTTACTGGTGATGTGCTAAATTCTGGGTAATCATCGTATCCAGAAATCAATGCGCTGTTTCTGCCTCGCAAATAGAACCCTGAACCTTTTGGATCAGACCATAATGTCCACCCATTCCATGTGGCATTTTCATATTTTCCAATTATATGACCTGGACTTAAATCAGATGATTTCACCCATGCTGAAACCGAAAAAGGAAATGCATTAAGAGAATTATTGTGTGGTATTTGAATTTTTGTAGCACCATTAAAGAAAAAAGCACTTGATGGATTATTATTTCGGTCATTAACATAGGTTGTTGTTCCTGTTACCGTTCCATTATTATTGTTTGAAGTTTGATCATTTACATTTCCGCAAAAAGGGTACCAAGCTAATAAGTTGGATTGCAAATTAGTTGATAAAATAGTACTTGAACAGCTATTAGTGCTTAAGCCTGCTTGACTATTTGCGGTAATTGTTACAGTTCCTGGTTGGCAAAGAAATGCATTTGATGCTGTAACTGTTGGATTATTAACAATTATAGAAATGTACTTTCTACAAGAACTTCCAAAAGAAATAATATCAACCCAATAAGTCGTTGAAACTTGAGGGGTAACCACAAGTGAAGCAGTGGTATCTCCTGTTGACCATAAAAAAGTTGGAGAAGCAGAAGTTGAATCTGATGCAGTTAAAGTTACTGGCGAACCTCCACAAACAGTAGTTGATGAAGCAGTTAAGCCAGTATTTTTAATATAACCTCTTACAGCATATCTTGTCGAACTTTCACAATTGTTAATATTATTACTTGCATAATAAAAAGCACCATTAGTAATTAGGGTAGTTAAAGGAAGTTCTGTTCCTCCAGTTGAAGTTGCATACCACTTTACGCTAGATCCATTTAGAACGAAACTTGCAATCGTTGATTGCCCACAAAAATACTGTATTGCATTTCCTGTTGGCGCATTAACAATTAAAAAATTTGCAGTTACGGCTAATCTGGAAGGGCTTTCGCAACCTGAAACAGTTTGAGAAGCAAAGTAGGTCGTTCCGCTTACAATAACAGTTGTCGACGGTAATGGAGTTCCTCCTGTAGCCGAAGCATACCATTGAATTGCAGTTCCAGTTGCCGTCAAATTTGCAATGGTTGATCCTGAACATACAGATTGATTAACACTCCCTGTAGGGGCAGGATTTGTATTTACAATAATTGTGCCGGTAGCGTAACCTCCGCATCCTCCTGTTAATGGAATGCTATAATTAAATGTTCCTGAAACCGATGGTGTTCCACTAATTGTAATTGTATTGGAAGACCATGTAGCTGATACGCCTAATGGCAAACCTGTTGCTATTCCAATTCCAGTTGCTCCAGTAGTTGTATGATTAATAACTTGCAAAGCCGTATTTATGCATGTCGTTGGAAAAACTGATGCTGCCGTTACAGTATTATTCGGATTTACAATAATAATTCCTGTAGCATATACTGTACCACATCCTCCGGTTAATGGAACTCTATAATTGAATGTTCCAGAAACCGTTGGTGTACCACTAATAGTAATAGTGTTCGCTGACCAATAAGCTATTACCCCAGCTGGCAAACCTGTTACTGATCCAATTCCTGTAGCTCCAGTCGTAGTATGAGTAATAGGCATTAAAGCAGTATTAATACATAAAGTTTGAGAGGATGACGCTGGCGATACTAAGTTATTCAAACTAACAGTTACTGCTAATCTGGTTCTACTTTCACAACCATTAACTGTTTGAGACGCATAATAAGTCGTTCCATTTACAAGAGCAGTTGTTGAAGCTAATGCCGTTCCTCCTGATGTTGTAGTGTACCATTTAATAGTAGTTCCAGTTGCCGATAAATTGGCAACAGTTGATCCTGAACATAGATTTTGTGCAGCAATTCCTGTTGGGGCAGGAGTTGTACAAGCGATATATAATTGTTGAATTTCTGATTGCGTTAAAGCACGATTCCAAATTCCGAAATCGTCAATTATTCCAGAAAAATTGGAAGAATACAATGCCGATCCTAGAGTTATTAAAGATGGAATTCCTTTAGTATTAGCCGAACAATACATTGACCTTGTTCTTACTAAAACATTATTTACATACAAATATGAATTATTGGCATTATATACTATGGCAACGTGAACAAAATTAGAATAAGTTGATGCATTACTCAACCTGCTTACTAATATATTATTTGCGTGTTCAGAAACCATAATTCCATTTGTTCCTAGTGAAAAGCCAACTCCTAAATTTACTCCTGCATTAGAAGGGACAAACGCCCAATTTTGATTTGAATTTGCCATTGAAACATCTACTGAACCGGGACAAAATGAGCTTTCAGAAATAAAATTAGCCACTCTATTGGCTTTAACCCACATAACAATGCTAAACTGATTCAGCAATCCTGTGCCTGTAACAGCTTGAGTTTGAATTGAAATTTTACTCGCAATTGAAGGGTTGAAGGAATAGGCACTATTACTAACACCATTTCTGTCAGAAGTTAAAGTAGCTCCAGTTACAGTGCCATTTAAACCATTCCCACTTTGGTCGTTTGCATTGCCATTAAAAGGCCAATATCCCACTAATCCATTTGTTGGAACATAGGATGGGAGTTGCGAGTAAACTATTTGGCTTGAGATGATTAAACCAAAAACTAAAAGAAGTAGCTTATTTTTCATTTTACTTGTTTTTTAATTAGTACAAGCCCCCATTTAAGTATAAATATAATTGATTAAGTGAGGGATTTAATTTATTATTTAGATTCTATACCAAATTAAAATGGACGGGTTCTAAAAATAAATAAAACAGATACTAAGATTAAATTATGATAATAACGAATTGTTTTTATCACAAACTTAAATAAAATATTCCGATATATTTAACAATTGTTACACAAAAAGAAATAAACTTAGTTAACGTATGTGTTTCGTTATTAAACGTTTACAAATGGAGAAAAAATTACGCAACTTGAAAAAAAAGGGAGAATTTATCAATCAAAAAAATGGATAATTACTGATTTAAATCAAAAGTTTGATCCACATCCCAATTGCCGCGAACATCAATTTCTTTAGGGAAATAAATAACCTCTTCGGGTTGTAGTCGTTCTAAGAAATTTCCAGAATCCCACTCTTTATTTCTATTGGCATCATAAATCACGCGAAGAGTATATTTTGCGGGTTCCAAAAACATAAAATCTAAAGAAGTATTTTTTTCAGAAAATTCAGAAGCCAAGACATCGCCTTTATCGTTGGTTAATTCCACGATAACCGGAAACTGTTTTACATTGGTTAAATTCACGCGCAAATTTCCGTAATCAGTTGCGCTTTTAGTAGTCACTTTATAGGATAACGTATCGTTTTTCTGATCAATATAATCTGTTAATGCGCCTGGCAGCAGTTGAAATTTATACCGTTGCAAAGGATCTTTTGGAATATCAAACTTCAATTCTTGAGTATAAGCATCATAACTCGTGGTGAACTTTACATTCACAGAATCTTTATCAGTAACCTTCATTTTTGATTCATCAAATTTCACCAACGGGCGTGAAGAACGAATTGTAAACTGATCTAATTTTGATAATCCCAAGCTCGTTTTCGGAGTAAAACTTAACGTGTCTTTCTTCTGTTCCGTTTTCTTAAAAGTGTAGGATTTTTTGTAATTTCCATTGGCAACAGCCAAATTTAAAGAATCTGCTTTTATGGGTTTAAACCAAACCTGAACCGAATCTTTAAAAGGGAATTTGGTCACAATAGTTGGTATAATTTCATTACCTTTTTTAAGCGCAATTTTTAAGTTTTTAGGATTTCCCTCATAACCTAAAATTAATTTATTTCCGGTCGTTTGAACTGGTTTTACCGTTTTAAACGCCAACACTTCTTTGAATAATTTCAATTCAAAAAGGCTGTCGTTTGGAATGGAAACCAACTGTTTTCTGAACCCAATTTTGTCCTCTTTTGGATTGAATTTGTTGTTGCTATTAATATCTTTCATCGCCACCAGTAGGTATTTCCCCGCTTTTACATTTTCAATTTTAAAAGTTTTCAAACTGTCCAGCGTATTGGTAATGTACCTCGGAACCGATTTATAAACCACCGAATCGTTGAATTTATTATTCACTTCATACAACATCACCGAAACAAACGAATCTTCTTTTTTATTCAACGCATCTTTAATTGCTCCGCCCACTTTCAACGAATCGATGTAGCTGCCCGTAGAAAAAATATACTTGAACTGATTGTAAGGATTGCCCTCGTTATTGTCCTCAATGCTTTGCCCAAAATTGAAACTATAGGTCGTATTTTCTTGTAAAGTATCTTTAATTTTGATAGTAATTATTTTGCTCGGAGTGAGCGGAAAAACCTCAGGAATATATTTCATTGGAGGCGAAACAATCAACTGTTTGTTTACATTTTTCAATTTTACATATTCGTCAAACGTCAAATTTATTTCCTTTCCTTTAAAATTCACACTTAAATTTTTCGGAAAACTCGCCCTTAAAACCGGAGCAATTGTGTCTTTTAACCCACCAGTAATCGATCCGCGTTTGGCACAACTAATAACTGTAAGTGCCAATAAAATAAAAATAGACCTGAATTTGTTTTTCAACATGCGTTTCTAAATTTGATGACACAAATTAACAATTATATTTTCTGTATTCGAAATCTTTTGACTTTTTATTAGGAGCTTTATCCGGCTATCATTCCAAATCCTCGCTAAAAAGCTCGGGATTTTCCCTTCTATCCGGGCTAAAAATCAAAAAAAATCCCCGTTTCTCAACAGGGATTTAATTTATTTGTATTTAATTTTCGTTCGCTAATCTTCTGTCTCTTAGCCAGTATTTAGTTCGTTTAACCAAGTAGAACATGACCGGAACCATCACTAAAGTTAATACCGTAGCATAAGTCAATCCGAAGATAATGGTCCATGCCAATGGTCCCCAGAAAACTACATTATCACCTCCAACATATACATGCGGATTTAAATTGGTTACCAGCGAGAAGAAGTCAAAATTCAACCCTATCGCCAATGGAATCAATCCTAAAATGGCTGTTAATGCCGTTAATAACACCGGACGTAAACGAGATTTCCCCGATTGGATAATCACTTCTTTAATTTCAGCAATGGTTAAATCATTATGCGAAGTTTGCTTGTTTTCACTCACTTTTTCGTCCATCAATAACACAAAGAAATCCATTAATACGATTCCGTTTTTCACCACAATTCCCGAAAGGGCTATAATTCCCATCATGGTCATTAAGATCACGAAATCCATTCCTGCAAATACGTATCCGTAGAAAACTCCACTGAAACTTAATAAAACGGTGAACATGATAATGGCAGTTTTAGATAACGAATTGAACTGTAACACAATAATTATCGTGATACTTGCCAATGCTAAAAGTAAGGCGCCGAATAAGAAACCGGAATCTTTTTTCTGTTGTTCTTGTTCCCCAGAAAACGAATAGGTGATATCGCCCGCCATTTTATAATTGGCTGTTTTTATCGCAGCTTCAATTTGTTTGGTAATTCCGTCGCCATTAAAACCAGTAAGAACATTAGAATAAATTGTCATAATTCGTTTTGAATTCTTACGTTTTATTTGATTGAACGTGTATTTTTTCTCGGTTGTTGCCAAAGCTGAAATCGGAACTTGAATGATTTGTCCGTTGTTTTGATTTCTAAAAGTCACCGGCTGATTGAACAATACACTTTCGTTTTTGCGTTGGTCTTCTTGCAAACGCATCACAATATTGTAATCGTCTTTCCCTTCTTTATAAGTCGAAATTTCTTGACCGTAAATCGCTCTACGCATTGTAAATCCTAGTTGTCCTGTAGTAGCACCTAAACTTCCAATATTTACACGATCAACATTTACTTCCATTTCAGGACTTTCTTTGTTCACATCGATATTTAATTTTTCAATTCCTTCAATGTTTTTCGAATTGATAAATGCAATTACTTTATTGGCTTCAACCAACATTTCATCATAGTTTGTTCCCGACAATTGCAAACTTATTGGATATCCTGAAGGCGGCCCATTGGCATCTTTCTCCACGATAATTTTTGCACCAGCAATCGCCTTTACTTTCGAACGAATTTCTTCTAAAATGTCGCTTGTATTTACGCCTTTTCTGAATTTATATTCTGTGAAATTTACCGTTACTTTTCCTTTGTAGGGCGTTTCCGATTGATTTCCAGAATCTACATTTGGATTTCCTGCGCCTTTTCCAACTTGTGAAACGATGCTTTCTGCCAAATAATTTTCATCATTTTCAACATATTTACCTAAAATGGCAATCACTTGTTTTTCAACAAATAAATTGGCTTTATTGGTCTTTTCAATTTCTGTTCCTTGTGGATATTCTATGTAAACTATCGCTTGATTTGGAATGTTCTTTGGAAAAAACAATACATTTCTTGGGAATATTCCTAATAATACGAAGGAGAAAAATAACAAAGCAATAATTCCAATTAAAGCAATTAAAGATTTTTTTCCTGTTAATATTTTACCAAGGAAAACCTGATATTTTTTTTCCAATTCCGGGAAGAAACTGTGTTGGAAATCTTGTGTCCATTTGTAAAGAAACAAATGATAAGCCCACATTAAAACTAAAGCAATAATGATTAAATGCCCTATGGCTTTCATCCAAACAGTATTGGAAATATT
>CALPLL020000092.1 GCA_943324395.2 Rhizobium sp. Q54 | reverse complement strand
TTTGAATGTGTTCTCTCAGTACTTCTGGATACATTGATCCAGCACCAATTAAACCCAAACCACCCGCATTGCTAACTGCACTAGCTAACTTATATCCACTATTCCAGATCATTCCACCTTGAATAATGGGATATTGAATGTTAAAAAGCAAAGTGATCTTATTCATAGTTAGCTATTATTTTTTAATTAGTTTACCTGTTATAGTTTCATTTGCATAAGCAATCTTATAAAAGTACATTCCATTTTCAAATGATTGTAAAGAAATAACATCTAACCTACTATCGGAATTTTTTCTTGCAATTTGTTGTCCTAAACTATTGTAAATACAAATTTCTCTAGAAATAGAATTTGTAGGAAATGAAAATGTAACTTCCTCACTAAAAGGATTTGGATATACAAAAAATCCTTCTGTACTAAATTGATTATTTGCTAAAGCATTGCTTAAAGCCAATTGGAAATTAGGAATTCCAAAACCATATTGCTCATTTGGATTTGTAAAATGATCCGACGATTCTTTTATTAACTGAACAACTCTTGAATTGGTTAAATTTGGAAAAGCTTGCCAAAAACTTGCTACCATTCCAGCTATTATTGGTCCCGAAAAAGAAGTGCCACTATTTGTAGCTACAACTCCTGAAGGCATTGCAACTACCGCCGACTGTCCCTGAGCCATTACATCAGGCTTGATTCTACCGTCAAATGAAGGTCCGATTGAACTAAAACTAGCATAATTTCTTAAAGAATTTACTGCTCCTACCGTAAATGCATTTGTTGCGTCTGCAGGTGCGCTAATGTGCGGATTACTCGTGTTACCAGAATTACCAGCAGAAACTACAACTACCATTCCTCTTGTAAAAGCAATATTTGCTCCTCGAGAACAAAAAGCAGTTGTGCCATTCATATTATTATAAGTATAACTATAATTAGGATTATCAAAGTCAAAATAGCCTAATGAAGAATTAATTACATCGGCACCAAATTTATCAGCCATTTCTGCAGCCTCAACCCAAAGTGATTCTTCTAAAGGGGTTTCAGATGTAGTGTCTTCAGTAACAAATAAATAATAAGAAGCATCGGGAGCAGTTCCAACTAATTGATTATCAACATATCCACCCATCGTAGAAAGAACTTGCGTTCCATGCGAATTCATGGCGTAAAAATTATTGCTTCTATCAACAAAGTTATATCCACCCAAAATTTGATTGTTATCTCTTAATCTTTGAAATGGAGAAACGATATCAACTCCCGGAAAACCAGCATCCAAAATTGCAATCACTTTTCCAGTTCCAGTATAATTTTGCTGGTGCAAATAGTTTCCATTAAGCATTTGGATTTGATTTCCTGAAGTTCCATAATTATAAGTTACTTGGGTCTCTAATTCTTTGTTTACAGCAGCGTAATTCGTAGAATTTGATGTTTTTCCTACTCTATTTAAAGTAACATTTGCAAATGAAACATGATCAACAAATGATAGTAAACTTAATGTTTGAATTACAGCTTGAGTACCTCGAATGTGTAAACAGTTCATCCATTTAGAACTGGCTTTTACAGTGATTCCAGGTGTTGCCGTGATTTGATCAATATAAGGTTGGTGAATTGGAACGTCTTTTAAATCCAATTGAATATTTTGAATTGCCCTTCTATTCAATGCTCTTTGAGATAGCATTTGAAGTGGATTTGCTAAATAATATTGACTGTTTGGTTTGTCTTTAAAATACACCCAAGCATCCTCTTGCGAATAGCCAAAAGCCGAAATTATTAGGACAATAATCAATATTGTTTTTTTCATTTGAAATTAATCTATACTACAAACTTAAGAAATTACTCCCGAACCAACTAATTCGTCATTTTTATACCAAGCAACGAATTGTCCTTCAGTTATAGCAGATTGAGCTTCATCAAATTCAACGTATATTCCATTTTCAAACTGATGCAAAAATGCTTTTTGCAAAGGTTGACGATAACGAATTCGAGCCATTACCTCCATTTTACCTCCATTTGCAATAGCTAAATCCTCCCTTATCCAATGAACTTCCGATTTTTGAATAAATAAAGCCTTCTTAAATAAACCTGGATGTTCGCTTCCTAAACCAGTATAAATTGTATTAGTTTCGACGTTGGTAGCAATTATAAATAAAGGTTCTTTGGTTCCTCCGACATTCAATCCTTTCCGTTGACCAATGGTGAAAAAATGAGCCCCTTGATGTTTTCCAACCACTTTTCCCATGTTTGGTTGATAGGATAAAGTTTGAGATTCAAAAGCTAATTTGTCTTCTTCCGATTGAAATTCAATTGGATTTTGACAATAAATTGGATCTTGTGCGTCAATTTGTACTATTAATCCCTCTTTCTTGTCTAATTTTTGTTGTAAAAATTCTGGCAATCTAACTTTTCCGATGAAACACAAACCTTGAGAATCTTTTTTATCAGCAGTGATTAAATCCATTTGAGCAGCAATTTCTCGAACCTCTGGTTTCGTTAATTCTCCAATTGGAAACAAAGATTTTGAAAGTTGCTCTTGTGATAATTGACATAAAAAATACGACTGGTCTTTATTGGTGTCAACTCCAGAAAGTAACTGGTACACTTTATTTCCGTTATTATTGATTTCACCTTTTCTACAATAATGACCAGTTGCAACGTAATCTGCTCCTAAATCGATTGCTATTTTCATGAAAACATCAAATTTAATTTCTCGATTACAAAGTACATCAGGATTTGGAGTTCTCCCTTTTTCATATTCGTTGAACATATAATCAACAATTTTCTCTTTGTATTGTTCACTTAAATCAACAGTTTGAAATGGAATTCCTAATTTTTCAGCAACCAATAAAGCATCGTTACTGTCTTCTAACCAAGGACATTCATTAGAAATTGTAACCGAGTCGTCGTGCCAATTTTTCATAAAAAGTCCAATGACTTCATAGCCCTGTTGTTGCAACAAATAAGCTGCAACACTGGAATCTACTCCGCCAGAAAGTCCTACTACAACACGTTTCATCTTCATTAATTAATTATTAAAATTCTATTTTTTAGACTTTATTTTTATTCTATTTGGCTGATCATAATTATCTTCACTTTCCAATTTTCCATTTTCAAAAAATTGCCAAACTCCCACTTTTACTCCTTTTTTAAACATTCCTTTAGCAACAACTAATCCGTCTGGCGCTTTATAAGTAGTGATTCCATTTAATTGCCCATTTACATAAAATGATTCTTCTAAAGCAACTCCACTTTCATCATTTTTAATATAAATACCATCTAGGACTCCATTTTTGTAATTTGAAATTTCAGCCACTTTTCCGGATTTAAAGTTAATGGTCTTTTCTCCATTTAACTTACCATTTTTGTAATTTTCAGAAGTCATAATTACCGTTGAACCTTTGTGATAATAAACCCACAAACCTTCAGGTAATTTATTAAGTACTTTTCCTTCACTTACCTTGTTTTTATTTACATCATAAAAAATAGTATATGCAGAATTGTCTTTGGAATTAAATTCTCTAGTTGCAATTAAATTAGAAGCAGATGTATTATCGAAAAATTTAAATAATCCAACTTCCTTATCATGATCGAATGTTCCTTCGTATCGAGGGCGTTTAGTATCTTCATAAACTCCTTTCCATAAACCAACTTTTTTTCCGTTGGCATCTAATTTATTGATACCTAATTGACCGAAAAAGGAAACAGAATAAATTAGAAATACTATTTTAATTAACTGATTCATGTTTATTTAGTTTAATTCTACAAAACTATTTTTATTACAAAATAGTATAAAAAATAGTGTTCTTATTAAAAAAAGCACTCTAGGAGTGCTTTAAAATTATTTCTTTTTTTGCTGTGCCTTTTTTTGGGCTTCAGCTTGTTCCATAATTTCTTGCATTTTACTTTGAAACTTACCAAGCTTCTTCGGCTCTTTCAGTTTGTTTTCCTGAATTTGTGCATGAATTTTATCATTATCAACAATATAGTTTTTAATGACTAACATAATTCCAATAGTAATTAAATTGGATATAAAGTTATACAAACTCAATCCTGCACCGTAAGTATTAAAGAAAATTAACATCATTAATGGCGAAACATAAATCATGATTTTCATCAATTTAGCCATATCTGGCATACCTTCTTGAGTTGGTGCAGCCATTTGTTGATCGCCAGAAGTCATTTTCATGTAAAAGAAAATAGCTATCGCTGCCAAAATTGGAAACAAACTAATATGACTTCCATATAAAGGAATGTGAAATGGTAATTTCATAATTTCATCAAATGAAGATAAATCGTCTGCCCAAAGGAAACTCTTTTGTCTTAATTCAAATGCTGATGGAAAAAACTGAAATGAGGCATACATAAAAGGTAATTGAATCAACGCAGGAATACAACCAGCCATTGGATTTACTCCAGCCTTATTGTACAACTTCATTGTTTCCTGTTGCTTTTTTGCTGGCTCTTTTTGGAATTTCTCATTCAATTCATTAATTTCAGGTCGTAGCACTTTCATTTTTGCTTGTGACAAAAATGATTTATAGGTTATCGGCGACATTGCAATTTTAATGATAATGGTAAAGATGATAATCGCAATTCCATAGGCAATATAAGAGCTTAAAAACCCAAACAACGGAATAAAAATGAATTTGTTAATCCATCCAAAAATACCCCAACCCAGTGGTATAATTTTTTCAATATTCTTGTCGTAATTTTTTAATGTTTTATAATCTGATGGTCCAAAGTACCAATTCATTTTATAATTAACTTCACCATTTGAGAAAGCTAAAGGCATTTTAGAATTGAATTGCTTAACGAAAATAGTATCTTTATTTTCATCAACAACCAACTTGTTCGACTTCAAAACCGCTTTTGCAAAAGGAGTTTCAGTGATTAAAATTGAAGCGAAAAAATGTTGTTTATAGGCAATATATTTTACTTTTTCTAGTGTTTCCTCTTGATTTTCACCATCACTTACATTATTGAATTTCTCATCACCGTATTCATAATTCAGTAAAGTATATCTGTTTTCGTATGAAATGCTTTTCTCTGTTCTGTAGGTTTTTAAATCCCATTCTAAATCAAGTGGTTTTGAGGTGTTTAAAACTTTGTTTAATCCTTGAGAACGCAAATTAAAACCAACCATATACTCCTTTGGTTTCAAATCATATTGGTATTCTAAGTACTCGTTAGCACCGGCTTTTAAACGCATCGTTAGAATTTGTTTATCGCCAACATTACTCAATGTAGGTTCAAAAAATAAATCTTTAGTATTTAAAGTATGATTATCGTTGGTAAGTAATTGAATGTTCAATTGAGAATTATTGTCCTTAATTAATTCAACTAATTGCCCTGAACCTTTTTTAAATTTTTCGAAATTCTTTAAAACCGCTTCAACAATATAACCTCCTTTATTGGAAATTTTAATACGAACATATTCATTTTCAATAGTCGTAACAGTATCTTTTGCAGAAGCTAAAGTGGCGGAATAAGCAAAATTTCCTAAAGATTTTTTTAGTTTTTCAATTTGATCCGCATTAGCAGAAGTAGTATCTATTTTATTTAAAGATCCATTTGTATTTGAAACTTTAACAGAAGTTACAGTAGCTGCTTGTTCCTTTTTAGCTTTTTCAGCTGCTAATTGTTCCTTTGAAGGTTGATTTTGATACATCATCCAAATCAAAATTCCAAAAATAAGTACAAAGCCAATAATTGAATTTAAATCTAATTTTTTTTCTTCCATTTTACTTTTATTAAAGTCGTTTTCTTATTCGAAAATACTATTTTATTTTGATTTTACAGCGGCCGCAACAAAATTCACAAAAAGAGGATGTGGATTGTCAACAGTGCTTTTATACTCTGGATGGTATTGAACACCAATAAAAAATGGATGGTTTTCAATCTCAACAATTTCTACCAAACCGGTATCAGGGTTTACTCCTGAGGCTTTTAAACCTGCATTTTCTAGCGCTTGTAAATAATCACCATTAAATTCATAACGATGACGGTGGCGTTCAAAAATACTAGTTTGTCCGTAGATTTTATGTGCCAAAGTATTTTCTTTAATGTCGCACTTCCAAGCTCCCAAACGCATCGTTCCTCCTTTATCGGTAATGGTTTTTTGTTCTTCCATTAAATCGATAACCGGATTGGTTGTGTTCTCGTTCATCTCAGTTGAATTGGCATCTTGATGTCCTAAAATAGTTCTAGAATATTCGATAACTGCCATTTGCATTCCCAAACAAATACCTAAAAATGGAATATTATTTTCTCTTGCAAATTTTACAGTTTCAATTTTTCCTTCAATTCCACGGCCTCCAAAACCTGGAGCAACTAAAATTCCATCTAAACTTTTCAATTTTTCAGCAACATTATCGGAATCTAAATATTCGGAGTGAATCGAAATTACATTGACTTTCGTTTCATTGGCAGCACCTGCATGAATAAAAGCTTCAAGAATCGATTTGTAAGAATCTTGTAATTCTACATATTTTCCTACTAAACCAATATTAACTGTATGTTTAGGATTTTTTAATCGGCTTAAAAACGTATTCCAATTTACTAAATCTGGGTTTGATTTTTGTGGTAAATCCAATTTTTTCAATGCCACCACATCAAGTCCTTCTTGTTGCATCAAAATAGGCACTTCATAAATCGTTGACGCATCAATAGATTGTATCACGGCTTCTCTTTTTACATTGCAAAACAAAGCCAATTTATTTCTTAATTCTTCCGACAATTCGTGCTCGGTTCTACAAACTAAAATATCGGCTTTTATACCGCTTTCCATTAATGTTTTTACAGAATGTTGCGTCGGTTTTGTTTTTAATTCACCTGCAGCAGCTAGGAAAGGCACCAAAGTCAAATGGATAACAATTCCGTTATTTTCACCCAATTCCCAAACCAATTGACGAACGGATTCTATGTAAGGCAACGATTCAATATCACCAACAGTTCCACCAATTTCGGTAATTACAATATCAAAATCACCTGAGTTACCAAGCAATTGCATTCTTTCTTTAATTTCATTGGTAATATGAGGAACCACTTGAACTGTTTTTCCTAAAAATTCACCGCGACGTTCTTTTTCAATAACTGAAAGATACACTCTACCCGTAGTAACATTATTAGATTGAGAAGTAGGAACATTTAAGAAACGCTCGTAGTGACCTAAATCCAAATCGGTTTCTGCACCATCATCGGTTACATAACATTCTCCGTGTTCATAAGGGTTTAGCGTTCCTGGGTCCACATTGATATAAGG
>CALPLL020000091.1 GCA_943324395.2 Rhizobium sp. Q54 | reverse complement strand
TAATGTTCCGGCAGTGCTGTTACCATCGTATACCTTTAAAATGTCAAGCCCACTTTCTGTATTAAATGAGTTAAATGTAACTGTTACTAATTGTCCTGGAATTGAAGGGCAAATTGTAGTTGTTCCTGCGGCTGCAGCAATGTTGTTTGTATAGTTTCCATTTTGTCCTCCTGGGTCAAAAAATGACCCTCCACAACCAGGTAAGGTTGTTATTGTTACAGGTAATGTTGACCAGGCACTAACGTCTGTTGAGGAACAATATGCTCTTACATAAATGTCGTAACAAGTTCCTGCGGATAGCCCAGTAATTACAAATGGATTTGATGTTGCAGATCCCCATCCTGTAGAAGTTGAATTTGGGGCTGCGGTTCCACAAGGTAAAGCAATATATTGCCAAGCTGTTGCGAAACCTCCGCCAGGATTTGCAGGTTGTGTCCATCCAACTGAAACCGAAGTAGCTGTGATTGTTGAACTTGTTAAAGTATTTGGTTTGGTACAAGTTGGAATTGGTGCACATGTAATATTTGCCAACCACCCTGCAGCATTAACTGATCCGTCTGATGTAAATACAAATGTTAAACATCCGTCAGCAGCAGTAGAAGTAAATGGTCCTGGTAAAGCCGTTCCTGTTAATGTTCCAGAATATGTTCCTAAAAGAGTTCCTGCAGTGCCACTCCCATTGTAAACTTTTAATTTATCCGCAGTTGCTTCTGTTGCAAACGACGTAAAAGTTACTGTTACAACGTCGCCAGGAGTTACTGGACAAATGGTGTTGGTACCTAAAGAAGTTGCTGTTACTCCGTTAGGATAATTACTTAACCCTCCAGGGTCAACAAAATTACCCCCACAAACCGCTGGTCCAGGAGCGGTAGTAAACGCAAATGGTCCAGCCCAAATACTGCCGGAAAAAGTACACTTAGAGCGAACGTAATATCTATATTGTGTTAAAGGCAACAAAGGAGCAAAAGGAGCTGCTGTTAATGTTGTTGCGGTATAAGGATTTGTATTTATTATAATTCCGGCACCTGTAGGAGTTAATTGAGTTGAGGGAACAATTTCTATTTCCCATTGATTACAAGGATTGCCATAAGTTGGTCCATTTGGATTGGTCCAGCTTAATACTGCGCTTGTTGAGGTTACCGTTCCTAAAGCTAAAGAACTTGGTTCCAAACATCTTGAAACTACTAAAACATCATCTAGAAAAAAATCATCCCCGCGTAAAGGCGAAGTTTGAGTTACTTCTGAAACAAATGCAATATAAACTTGTGTTCCTGCTGGATAAGTAGCTGGCGGAAAATCAATTACTTGTTCCTCCCAAACAATTGGCGCTGGAGAAACATTAGTACTTAACTGAGATTCAGTATAGGTTTGAAGAGTTGTTGTATAAGCAGTTTCGGTTATTTGGTTAGCGGCTAAAGCACCCGAAGCAACTTTAACTTTAAAAACGCCTCCTTGATCACCTTGTTGGCTAGTTTTTACCCAAAATCGCAACTGACCATTTAAAGGAATAGTAACTAATGGGGTGGCTAAATAATATTTTGAAGAATTTCCTACTCCTAGATTCTCTCCAAGAAGTATCGCTTGTTTAGTTCCTGAGTGAGGAGCAGTTCCTCTAGTAATTCCATCTGAATACCAAAGCTCAGTAGCAATTGCGCTTTGAAATATTGCCCAGTTTGCAGGTATTCCAAAGGCAGATGTTGGAGTTTCAAATCCTTCGTTTAATGCTTGTGAAAATCCAGTGAATGAGAATAAAAGTGTTATTAATATTAGTGTAATTTTTTTCATAAAATGAAAATTTAAGATTATGATGGGTGATTTAGTTTGCAATTTAGCTTTCAAATTTAACAAAAAAAAATAAAAAATAGCTTTAATTTCGATTTTTAACTAATGAACTTTAAAAAATTTAATTAAAAGGTAGTAAATCTAGATTTTTCATGCAAATAAATTAGCTTTGCAGTATATATTTTGATATGTTAGAAAAAGAAACTAAAAAGATTGAAAAAACTGTAATTGTAGGGATAATTACTCAAAAACAGGACGAGGAAAAACTAAACGAATACCTCGATGAGTTGTCGTTTTTAACATACACGGCTGGTGGTGAAGTTGTTAAAAGATTTTTCCAAAAAATGGAACGCCCTAACCCAAAAACTTTTGTTGGAACTGGAAAAATTGATGAAATAAATCATTTTGTAATTGAAAATGATATTTCAACCGTTATTTTTGACGATGAACTTTCGCCATCACAGCAAAAAAATATCTCTCGAATAATAGCTTGTAAAATTCTTGACAGAACGCACCTCATCTTGGATATATTTGCACAACGAGCAGAAACTTCTTATGCAAGAACTCAAGTTGAATTAGCACAATGCCAATATTTACTTCCAAGATTATCGGGAATGTGGACGCACTTAGAACGCCAAAAAGGGGGAATCGGAATGCGCGGACCTGGAGAAACAGAAATTGAAACCGACAGACGAATTGTTAGGGATAGAATTGCTTTGCTTAAAGAAAAAATAAAAACTATCGACAAGCAAATGGGCGTTCAACGAGGAAATCGTGGCGCAATGGTTCGTGTTGCATTAGTTGGTTATACCAATGTAGGAAAATCAACATTAATGAATGTGGTGGGTAAAAGTGATGTGTTTGTTGAAAATAAATTGTTTGCAACTTTAGACACCACGGTTAGAAAAGTAGTGATTAAAAACTTGCCTTTCTTACTCTCTGATACCGTTGGGTTTATCCGAAAACTGCCAACTCAATTAGTAGATTCTTTCAAAAGCACGTTGGATGAAGTTCGGGAAGCCGATTTACTTTTGCATGTGGTAGATATTTCTCATCCTGATTTTGAAGACCATATCGAATCGGTAAACCAAACATTAGCTGATATAAAAAGTAACAACAAAACTACCATAATGGTATTTAATAAAATTGATGCTTTTAAACATTTAACTATTGATGAAGACGATTTGATAACCGAAAAAACCAAAAGGCATTTCACATTACAAGAATGGAAAACTACCTGGATGAACAATGTAGGTAAGGAAAAAGCAATTTTTATTTCGGCTACCAATAAAGAAAATTTTGAAGAATTTAGAGAACGTGTTTATGAGGCAGTTCGAGAAATTCATATTTCAAGATTTCCTTATAATAAATTCCTATATCCCGATTTTAAAGACGCAATAGAAAAAGAAGAAGATTAATTGTTATTTTTTCTTGTATAATGGAACTGCCGAACAAGCTTCGCCATACATTATGCTTTTTGCGAAAGCTTGTAAATATTGAGCTGCAACTACATAAGCACTAATTGGAACTGGTTTTTTAGAACATCCTTTTATGATAACTGACTTATTTTCATATTTTGAATAATCAATTTTATGAAGGATTTCTTGGTACAATAAAGTCTCTAGATCTTGAAAATTTCCATCAACAATTTTTTTTGCAAAAGGAGCTAAATGAAGGGTAACTAAAACAGTCGCCCAAGCAGGTAGAATGGTATCGGTACTGCAAAAAATAGCAACATAATGATCTTGATATTTTGTCCAATCATGCTGTTTTAAATGCTGCCGAAAATCTTTTTCTTTTAAAATAAATCCGTCAGATAGCCACTGGGAAATGTCGATTTGAGTCCTAATACCACTAGGGTAATAATCTTCTAAATCGAAAACTTCCAGAGAACTATTGGCTACTTTATTTATGATTTCGTCCATCTTTAAATAGTTTGAAAAGTTTAAAATCACTCCACCTTAAACATTAAACTTTAAACCAATTTTACAACATCCCTAATTCTAATTTTGCTTCCTCGCTCATTAAATCTTTGCTCCAAGGCGGATCAAATGTGATTTCAACCTCACAGGATTTTACCTCATCAATTGTTTGCACTTTCTCTTCCACTTCGCGCGGCAATGACTCAGCAACGGGGCAGTTCGGAGAAGTTAATGTCATTAATATTTTAACTTCATTGTCTTCGTTAATCATCACATCGTAGATTAGGCCTAATTCGTAAATATCAACCGGAATTTCAGGGTCGTAAATGCCCTTTAATTTTTTTACTACGTTATCTCCTAAGTTAATTGTATCGTTAAATTCTTCCATATTGTTTATTTGTTTATATGATCTTACATGACTTATATGGTGAAAAACTAATTTTTTGACTCAAACGCCAAGGCATACATTTTAATATTTTTTATCATTGAAACCAAACCATTGGCACGCGTTGGCGATAAATGTTCTTTCAATCCTATTTCATCGATAAACCCCATATCGGCAGCTAAAATATCAGCCGCTTTTTGATTCGAAAAAGCACGAATTAAAATAGCGATTATTCCCTTGGTTAAAATTGCATCACTATCAGCAGTGAAAACAATTATATCATTATTTTGCTCTCCTTTTAACCAAACTTTAGATTGACATCCCTTGATAATATTGTCGTCAGTTTTAAATTCCTCATTTATTAAAGGCAACTTTTTTCCCAACTCAATAATGTATTCGTAGCGCTCCATCCAATCGTCAAACATAGAAAATTCATCTACAATTTGGTCTTGTATTTCTGTAATTGTCATTCTTCTGGTTTAAATAATAAATTCATAATTTCAACTACTCTTTTTATTTCCATTGGTGGAAACCCATGATCAAAATCAGTTGTTTGATAGGTATTCCCTTTATAAATTATCTTTAAATTAGCTATTGCCGCTCCGTCATAAAATCTTTTTTCTGTTGGGGCTTTTAAATTTGGTAAATTCTCTAAATCTACTTTGTTTAGTTCTTGAATTAATGCGTTCAAATCAACTTCTGAAACTTTTTGAACAATAGGATTTTCTTTGCCATCTCTATCATTTGTTGAAGAAATTGTTGCGTTATTTAAAACCAATTTGTTATAAAATCCTCGTGTATTTGCTTCATATTGAATTTCAATATCTTTCATTTTTACAATAGTTCCAACAGGATTTTTCTGGCTATTGCAACTTATTACAACAAATAAAAATACCGATAATAATGATACTATTTTCATATAATTATATTTATGATAGCATTAATTTAGCTCTTTTTACCCCTTCAACAAAGATATCAATTTCTTCTTTAGTATTATAAAATGCAAACGAAGCGCGAATGGTTCCTGGTATCTTGAAGAAATCCATAATAGGCTGAGCGCAATGATGACCTGTTCTAACTGCAATTCCTAATTTGTCAATTATCGTTCCAATATCATAGGGATGAATTCCCTCAATATTGAACGAAATTACCGATGTTTTATCTTTGGAAGTGCCATAAATTTTCAATCCTTCGATTTCTAATAATCTTTTAGTACCGTAATCTAGTAACTCTTTTTCTTGAATTTGGATGTTTTCAAAACCTACTTGATTCATATAATCAACTGCGGTTCCAAGTACAATTCCTCCAGCTATATTTGGCGTTCCTGCTTCAAATTTATGAGGTAATTCGGCATAGGTAGTTTTCTCAAAAGTCACTTCTTTTATCATTTCGCCGCCGCCCTGATAAGGTGGTAATTTATTCAACCATTCTTCTTTTCCATATAAAATTCCAGTACCTGTAGGACCACAAATTTTATGTCCTGAGAAAACATAAAAATCACAATCTAACTCTTGAACATCTGGCTTCAAATGGGGAACTGCTTGTGCTCCGTCAATCAAAATTGCAGCTCCAAATTCGTGTGATTTATCAATCATATACTTTATAGGATTGACTGTTCCTAAAGCATTTGAAATATGGTTTACAGTTACAATTTTGGTTTTATTGGAAAGTAATTTATCAAATTCTGAAAGGATCAATTCGCCATTTTCATCCATTGGAATCACTCGTAAAATAGCGCCTGTTTTTTCGCATAACATTTGCCAAGGCACAATATTAGAATGGTGTTCCAATGCTGAAACCAAAACCTCATCCCCCGGTTTCAAAAAGAAAGCAAATCCATTCGCAACCAAGTTAATTCCGTGTGTAGTTCCAGAAGTAAACAGCACTTCGTGAGCAAATTTTGCATTAATGTGCTGTTGGATTTTTGCTCTGGAAGTTTCATAAGCATCCGTAGCCAATTGACTCAAAGTATGAACGCCACGGTGAATATTAGCATTAATTTCTTGATAATATTTTGAAATTGCATCAATCACAACTTGAGGTTTTTGCGAGGTTGCTCCATTGTCAAAATAGACTAATGGTTTCCCATTTACGTGTTGAGAAAGAATAGGAAAATCGTCACGAATAGCATCAATATTAAAACTCATTTTATTTTTTTATTTAAGTCAAATGACATTAAAAAACTACAAATCGAATCCTAGTTTAACCCCTAATTTTGTAGCGATAATTTTGGTAATCCGATGTTTCAATTCAGGGATTTTGATACTTTCAATCACTGCATTTGAGAACGCATACATCAATAATGCTTTGGCTTCTTTCTTAGGAATTCCACGTTGTTGCATGTAAAACATTGCTGTTTCGTCCAATTGACCAATCGTACATCCATGAGAACATTTTACATCATCTGCAAAAATTTCCAATTGTGGTTTGGCATTAATTGTGGCTTTATCGCTTAATAATATATTGTTGCTTTTTTGAAAGGCATTGGTTTTTTGAGCTTCTTTTTCAACATAAATTTTACCGTTGAAAACCCCTGTGGAACGATCAGAAAAGATCCCTTTATAATCTTGGTGGCTTTCACAATTTGGCGTTGAATGCTGAACTAATGTATAATGATCTACGTGTTGCTTGTCGCCAATGATGGTGATTCCATTCAAATTACTAACAATTCGTTCTCCAAAATGATAGAAATTCAAATTGTTTCTGGTTAAGTTTCCACCAAACGAAAACGTGTTCACAGAAACATTGGTTTCTTGTTTTTGAGAAACATAAGTATTGTCAATTAGGTTGGCCTCCAAATTATCATTTTGGATTTTATAATAGTCTACAATAGCTCTTTTTTGTGCAAAAATCTCGGTCACCGAATTCGTTAAAACAGGATTTTCATTCAAACTTTGATGTCTTTCAATAATTTGAACATGAGAATTTTCACCAACTACAACCAAATTTCTTGGTTGAACCAAAAGTGCCGCTTCGCTTCCAGTAGAAAAATACATAATTTCAATTGGCTTATCAACGACTTTGCTTTTTGGAATATTGATATAAGCTCCTTCATTGGCGAAAGCCGTATTTAAAGACGTTAAACTTTCGTCTAAATTGGCAATTTTATTGAAATAATTATCAATTACCATTTTGTATTTCGGCTTGTTTAATGCCGATGACATCAAGCAAACATCAATTCCATCATGAGTTGTAGATGATAAAAAAGAACTGAAAACACCGTCAATAAAAACTACTTTATAGGTGTCAATTTCATGAAGGAAATATTTTTTTACATCGGCAAATTCGATATTATTTTCATTTTTTGGGAAAACCGAAAAGTCATTTTTCAACACCGAATTCAAAGACGTGTATTTCCATGCTTCCTCTTTTTTAGTTGGAAAACCTTTAT
>CALPLL020000090.1 GCA_943324395.2 Rhizobium sp. Q54 | reverse complement strand
TGAAGATGATTTTATCTTAATTCGCTTTCAAAATGATGAAAATGAACCTTTTCATGTTGAAAAACAAATCAGTCAAGGGCTTATCCAATTTCATTTTGGAATAAAAGGAAAAGCGAAATTTATTTTTAATCAAGGCAATTACACCCTGGATTTAAAGGAAGAAAAAGCACTTTTACTTTACAATCCTCAAAAAGAATTGCCTTTAAATTTGATTTTAGAACCTCAAACTTGGGTGATTTCTGTAATTATTTCAATCAAAAAATTTCACGCCTTATTTTCTACTGAAGCCAGTTATATTCCATTTTTAAGTGGTGAAAACCAAGATAAAAAATATTACAATGAAAGTGATATCAGCCCTTCAATGGCAATTGTATTAAGCCAATTGTTTCATTATAATTTACATCCAAACATTAAAAATCTCTATTACAAAGGAAAAGGATATGAATTGTTGAGTTTGTATTTCAATCGTTCGGAAGATCCAGATGCAGAACAATGTCCGTTTTTGATTGACGAAGAAAATGTCATGAAAATTAAAAAAGCGAAGGAAATTGTTATTGCAAATATGGCAGAACCTCCAGGATTACAAGAATTAGCGGATCAAGTAGGTTTGAATTTGAAGAAATTAAAAATGGGTTTCAATCAAATTTATGGAGATACCGTTTATGGCTTTCTTTTTGATTACAAAATGGAATGTGCTCGTAAATTATTGGACAGCGGTTCTTATAATGTAAATGAGGTTGGTTTGAAAATTGGCTACAGCACGGGAAGCCATTTTATAGCAGCTTTCAAAAAGAAATTTGCGACCACGCCAAAAAAATATTTGATGGCAATCAACCCTAACACATAAACCAAAATAATTAGTAAATCATAATAATAGAAAGTAAGTTTAATTTACTTTTATAAATAAATATAAAAATATGAAAGGTGTATTATTAGTCAATTTAGGTTCTCCAGAAAGCCCAACTCCAAAAGATGTTAAGCCGTATTTGGATGAATTCTTAATGGATAAATATGTGATAGACGTTCCTTTTTTGCTTCGTGCATTACTGGTTCGTGGAATTATTTTACAAACAAGACCTAAGAAATCAGCAGCTGCTTACGCAAAAATTTGGTGGGAAGAAGGGTCTCCGTTGGTAGTAATTTCTGAAAGAATGCAGAAAAAAGTACAGCAATTGTCTTCTATTCCTGTTTCCTTGGCAATGCGTTATGGGAAAATGTCCATCTTAAAAGGATTGCAAGAATTGAAAGACAAAGGAGTTGACGAAGTAATGTTATTTCCTTTGTATCCGCAACATGCTATGGCCTCTACAACGACCATTTTAGAATTGGCCGAAGAGCATAGAAAAAAGTATTTTCCTGAAATGAAATTCACCATAGTTCCTGCTTTTTATAACAAACCAGATTATATTTCAACCTTGGGAAATTCTATCAAAAAGCATTTAGAAGGATTTGAATACGATCATTTATTGTTCTCGTATCACGGAATCCCGGAGCGTCATATTCGTAAAACGGACATCACGAAATCACATTGTAAAATTGACGGTTCTTGTTGCAACACCCCTTCGCCAGCACACGAATTTTGTTACCGTCATCAATGTTATGAAACGACAAAACAAGTGGTAAAATATTTAGGAATTCCAGAAGGGAAATACAGTCAAACGTTTCAATCTCGATTGGCGGGGGACAAATGGTTGACCCCTTACACCGATGTGGAAGTGAACAAAATGCCAGAAAAAGGAATTAAGAATTTGGCGGTGGTTACTCCAGCATTTGTATCGGATTGTTTGGAAACATTGGAGGAAATTGCGATGGAAGCTAGCCATGAATTCAAAGAACACGGAGGAGAAAATTTCATGGCAATTCCTTGTATGAATGATGGTGACGAATGGTGTCAGACTGTTGCAAATTGGATTGAAAATTGGGCCAAAAATTAATATAATTTAGTAAATGGAATATTACAACTACCTAAAATCACTTCACCTTATTTTTGTAATCACTTGGTTTGCAGGGCTTTTTTACATCGTTCGTCTTTTTGTCTACCAAATTGAAGCAAATGACAAGCCCTCACCTGAAAAGGAAATTTTGCAAAATCAATATAAAATAATGACCTATCGATTGTGGTACATTATCACTTGGCCAAGTGCGATTTTAGCAAGTATTTTTGCTTTTTGGATGTTGTTTTTCACAGATCTTGGTAAAGCGTGGTTGTTAATGCCCTGGATGCACGTGAAATTAGGATTTGTATTTTTATTGTATTTATATCATATTAAATGCCACTCAATTTATAAAGAATTACAAAAAAACGAAGTGAAATACTCCTCCAATTTTATGCGTTTGTGGAATGAAGGAGCAACTATAATTTTGTTTGCAATTGTTTTTTTAGTAGTTTTAAAAAATGCTTTCAACTGGATTTTTGGGGTTATTGGAATCTTCCTTTTTTCAATAATTATAATGTTAGGATTTAAAATGTACAAAAGAATTCGAGAGAAAAACAAGTCGTAAATTATGGCAGCTAAATTCAAAATGTCAATGTTATCACTTCGAACTAGGATTTTCCTATCGATGATTGTATTGGTTTTGATAGCTTCCGTTTTGATGGCTTCCATTTCAATAATTCAGTTTAAAAACGAATCCAAAGTTTACCATCAAGAGCGTTTAGAACGGAAAGAAACGGCAATTAACGAACATATTAATTATGTGCTTGCCAATACCACTTACCCACTTTCGGCCAATAATTTAGACTTGATTTTTAAAGATAAAATTCATGAATTGTCACAAATCCACGGTTTAGAAATCAATATTTTTGGACTGGATGGAAAATTATTAAAATCATCAAAAGCTTCTTTTTCTGTTGATCCCGTAGCGCCTCCAATTCCAAAATACATATTGAAATTGGTTCAATCTTCCATTGAAAAAAGATACGTAGATATAAAAAATATCAACGGAGTTAAAAACCGTTCTTCCTATAGTATAATTAAAGATGAGAAGTTTAAACCGCTAGGAATTTTAAACATTCCGTATGTTGAAGACGATAGTTTTTATGAAGCAGAACTTCAAAATTTCTTAATTAAATTAGGTCAAGTTTATGCCTTTATGTTGGTTATAGCTTTTGGTGTTGCCTATTTCCTATCAACCTATATCACGAAGTCATTAAAAACAATTTCCGACAAATTACGTGACACTAGTTTAGATCAGAAAAATGAGAAAATTGTGCTTGAAGCAAATAGTAAGGAAATCAATTTGTTAATTCGTGCTTATAATGGAATGGTAAACGAATTAGAAGAAAGTGCCTTAAAATTAGCACAAAGTGAAAGGGAAGAAGCTTGGCGCGAAATGGCGAAACAGGTTGCTCACGAAATTAAAAATCCGCTTACGCCAATGCGATTAACGGTACAAAGTTTCCAAAGAAAATTTGATCCCAATGACCCAGATTTAAAACAAAAATTAAACGATTATTCAAAAACTTTAATTCAGCAAATTGACACGATGAGTTCGGTTGCGTCAGCGTTTTCTAATTTTGCATCGATGCCGGCACAACAAAACGAAACCTTAAATGTGGTGAATGTGGTTGAGTTGACATTGGATATTTTCAATGAAGATTATATTGTTTTTGAAAGCGAAGAAAAAGAGATAATATCTAAAATGGATCGCGCGCAATTGATTCGTGTGATTACTAACTTAGTTAAAAATGCAATCCAATCAATACCAGAAAATCAAGTTGAAAAAACCATATTGGTATCTGTGAAAAAAGTAGAAAATAACGTTCGGATTCTCGTAAAAGACAACGGAATTGGAATTGAAGTCGAAAATATAGATCGGATATTTGAACCTAAATTCACCACTAAAAATAGCGGAATGGGATTAGGATTAGGAATTATTAAGAATATTATTGAAAATTATAAAGGATCAATTACATTTGAAACAGAACATGGAAAAGGAGCAACTTTTACGGTTTCTTTACCAATAATTAATTCATAAAATCAGGAAAATGACTTACGAAAATATCTTAGTTTCATTAGAAACAAACTGCGCAACGGTAACAATCAATCGCCCTACAAAATTGAACGCTCTAAATAAAGCAACGATTATCGAACTGCAACATGCATTCATAAGTTTGGAAAAAAACAAAGAAATTCGAGTAATAATTCTAACAGGAAGTGGTGAAAAAGCCTTTGTTGCAGGCGCAGATATTACTGAATTTGCTCATTTTTCAGAAAGTGAAGGAGTGGATTTAGCATTGCAAGGGCAAACAGGATTGTTTGATTTAATTGAAAATTTATCAACTCCGGTAATAGCAGCAATCAATGGATTTGCCTTGGGCGGAGGATTAGAATTGGCCATGTCTTGCCACTTTAGAGTAGCTTCAGAAAATGCAAAAATGGGATTACCAGAAGTTACCCTTGGAGTAATTCCAGGTTATGGTGGAACCCAAAGATTGCCACAATTAGTTGGAAAAGGAAAGGCCATGGAAATGATTCTTACTGCTGGAATGTTAAACGCAGAAGAGGCAAAGACTTATGGTTTAGTTAATTATGTTCTTACACAAGAATCCCTTTTAGATTTCTGTAAGGAGATGGGACAAAAAATCAGTAAAAATTCTCCAGTTGCAATTGGCTATGCAATTAAATCTATAAATGCCAATTTTAAAGAAGGGGTTAATGGTTATAAAACCGAAATAGAATCTTTTGGTAAATGTTTCGCAACCGCAGATTTTAAAGAGGGAACAACAGCATTTTTAGAAAAAAGAAAGCCGGATTTTAAAGGAGAATAAATTATTTTTCGCCGTTCCATTCCGCATAAAACTGGTTTAAAAATAGCTTCATAAAATCGTGACGTTGGGCCGCAATTTCTTTACCGGTTTTAGTGTTCATTTTATCTTTTAAAAGCAACAATTTTTCATAAAAATGATTAATTGTTGGATCGTCCGAATTTTTATATTCTTCTTTACTCATGTTGAGATTTGGTTTTATTTCAGGGTTGTAAATTGATCTGTTTTTGAATCCTCCATAATTGAAAGTTCTCGCAATTCCGATGGCTCCAATCGCGTCTAAACGATCGGCATCTTGAACAATATCCAATTCTAAAGAACTAAATTTCTTGGCTTCATGTCCGCCTTTAAAGGAAATATTTTCAATAATATTAACCACATGAGTAATCGTGTTTTCAGGAACATTCTTACTTTCTAAAAACAATCTAGCTTTTTTAGGACCCACAGTTTCGTCACCGTCATGAAATTTACTGTCGGCGATATCGTGAAGTAAAGCGCTCAATTGTACAATTAAACTATCGCACTTTTCCCCATTTGCAATTAGCAAAGCATTTTTATAAACGCGTTCTATATGAAACCAATCGTGACCGCCTTCTGCATTTTTAAGTTCTTTTTTTACAAATGCAATGGTGTCGTTTATTAGATTTTGGTTGGTCATAAAATTAGATTTTAAAAAAAATGTTGAATTTTAAAGAGACACTTCAAAATCCAACATTTAATATTCTAAGTTGTTTAATTATATTCTTGCTGGTTCAACCCATTTAAACACTTGAGATTCTTGTGGGATGATTAATCTTTCAGAAATTTTAGCCATTCTAGAAGGAAGTTTCATTAAATAGTCACGTGCTTTTTCAGCTTCGTCAGTTAAATTTGAAATTTTATCTATTTCCCATTTATCTATTAATTTTTGCATGATTTCCACATAATCATTTGCGGTATAAACTCCAATTCTTTGTGCTGAATCCGAAAAATGCTCAAAAGCAGAGCTTATTTTCTCACCAGATTCTCTTAAAAATTGAGCTGGCATGACAATTTTTTGTTTCATCATGTATTGAAAAGCAAGCATCATTTCACTTGGATCTACCTGGAAAATACGGTTTACAAATTCGCTATAAGCATGGTGATGACGCATTTCATCACCGGCAATCATTTTGCAAATTTTAGATAATTTATTGTCACCATAAGATTTTGCTAATTGCGCCACACGATTATGAGAAACATAGGTTGCTAATTCTTGGAAACTGGTATAAACAAAGTTTTTGTAAGGATCTCTTCCTGTTCCAATATCAAATCCATCATTAATTAAATGTTGAGTTGTCATTTCTACTTCACGCATGTTTACTCGACCAGATAAATACAAGTATTTATTTAATAAATCCCCATGACGGTTTTCTTCACCGGTCCATTGGCGAATCCATTTTGACCATCCATTAGCTTCTACTTGATCAACACCTTCTACGTCCATTAACCAAGATTCGTAGGTAGGTAAAGCTTCTTCGGTTATGGTATCGCCAACTAAAGTAACCCAAAAATCATAAGGTAAATCTTTAGCGATTTCTCTTAATTCTCTAACTTCTTCATAGAAATTTTCACTCTGTGAATTGGGTAAAAAATCCGTAGGTTGCCATATAGTTTCAACAGGAATCAGATAATTGTCTACAAAAGTGTCTACATTTTTTTCCAAAAATTGCATTACTTCGAGACGCATGTTTTTTATTGACATATTTAATTTTTTTTAGATGTACAGCCTTAATTTATAAAACTATAAATCAAATTAAGTAATTATACTTTTAGTTATTAGGTCTTCTGTTATATTAGTTATTTGATCACTATCAGAATTTTTAACAGAAATTGCTTCGTGAATAGTAAAAATGATTCTAATCCCGAGGCCGAAGGGCAAAAAGCCAAATTTAAAAAATTTCCACGAATTATTGATAGTAATTGGCACAACATATGCTGAAGGGGCATATTTAAAAAGAATTTTTAATCCGCTTTTGGCAAATTCTCTAGGTTTTCCGTTTCTAGTTCTCGTCCCTTCTGGAAAAATTACTGCTGAACGTTTCGTTTTTTCAATATATTCCGACAATTTTTTTATTTCTATAATTGCTTTCTTAGGATCATTTCGATCAATTAATACCGATCCACCATGATTTAGATTATATGAAATACTTGGAATTCCGCTACCTAATTCTATTTTACTCACAAATTTTGGATGAAATCTTCTCAAGAACCAGATGATTCCTATAATATCATACATGCTTTGATGATTGGCTACGAAAATGATTGGAACTCCTTTAGGAATTAATTCCCGATTTTCAATTTTGAATGTTATTCCAAGTAAATGCGCAATTCTCAGTAAAATAAAATTGAGATAATCAACACTTTTTTTATGGGCTTGATATCCAAATAAATTAAAGCATATCCATTGAATAGGATGAAAAATTACTATTGTTAGCAAAAACAGAAGAAGGCTAATTATAGAAATTGGGTAGGATATTATTTTTTCCATTGCTTTATTATTGCGGTCAAAAGTACGAAATTATTATTTTGTAGTAGTTTTTTTGTGATTCTAAATTCTTTATTAATTCACCACTTGTATCTTCAAAAAAAATAACTATTTTTACTAAAAATAAGTGAAACTAAATGAAAGAAAAGATGAGTTCAGAAAAAGAAGCCAAATTAAAAGCCCTCCAACTTACATTAGACAAATTAGACAAGACTTATGGTAAGGGAACCGTAATG
>CALPLL020000089.1 GCA_943324395.2 Rhizobium sp. Q54 | reverse complement strand
TTGGATGCAATAATGGAAAATTTTTACATTACCATTGAAGCGGAGGAAAATAAAGTAGAATTACTAATTAATTTATCAAAAACAAGTGCTAATCCTTCAATTTTGGTGCAAATAGAGAAGCATAGAGATAATTTTAACTTTTTAAAACGATCCATTATTCCGTTACGAGATTCTTTATATTCTATTAAAAGTATTAAAGATGACAATGTTTTTAATGCAATTGAACATGAGAATTTCAGTTTTTTCTCTCGTTTGCATCAAAAAAGTTTAGAACTTTTAGATCAAATTGATGACGATATGGTGACATTAGATAGCGCCTCCAACTTCTTTTTTTCATCTCAAAATCATAAAATGAATGAGGTCATGAAAACACTGACTATTGTATCGGCAATTTTTATTCCCTTAACTTTTATTGTTGGTGTTTATGGGATGAATTTTGAAAACATGCCTGAATTGAAAAATCCAAACGGCTATTATATCGTAATTGCGGCAATGTTTAGTATTGTAATTGTAATGGTTTATTATTTTAAAAAACGCAGATGGTTTTAAAACTTACATCCATTTTAATATTTTTCTAATTTGTGCTAGCTTACCATTGTAAGGAGCATATCGCAAAGTTAAATCAAGCCAATTTGCCTTTTTTACAATTGCTTTTTTATGTGAAAAAGTATCAAAACTCATTTTTCCATGATAGGCACCAATTCCAGAGTGACCAACACCTCCAAAAGGTAACCTACTATTTGAAAAATGAATTACAGTGTCATTAATACAACCACCTCCAAAAGAAAATTTCTGGATTATCTTTTCTGCAAATTTGTTTTTCGTAGTAAAAACATAAAGTGATAGGGGTTTATCATATTTTGAAATAATTTCATCCAATTCTGATTCATTTTCGTAAGCTAATATTGGTAATATAGGCCCAAATATTTCCTCTTTCATAACGAGACTATCCATTGTTGTTTCTTCAATTAGAGTCGGGGCTAAGTAACAATCTTCGGAGTTACTTTGACCTCCAAAAAGTACTTTTTCAGGTTCAATTAAGCTCTTTAATCGATCCCAATTTCTGGTATTTACAATACGAGTATAATCAGGTGAAACTTCAGGATCATCGGAATAGGCACTTGTTATTTCTTGTTTTAAATGCTCAATTAAATCCGATTTTATATCTTTTTGGACCAATAAATAATCGGGCGCAATACAGGTTTGTCCTGCATTGATGAATTTCCCCCAAACGATTCTTTTGGCAGCTAATTTAATATTGGCAGTCTCGTCAATAATACATGGATTTTTACCACCTAATTCTAATGTAACAGGCGTCATGTGTTCTGCAGCAGCTTTTGCTACAATTTTACCAACAGCTACGCTACCCGTAAAAAAGATGTAATCCCATTTTTTTGATAAAAGATTTTGAGAAACTTCTACGCCGCCCTCAATTACCTCCACATGATTTTTTGAAAACACTTTCGAGATTATCTCATTTATTAAGTTTGAAGTATTTGGAGTTAATTCAGAGGGTTTTAAAACGACTGAGTTTCCTGCTGCTACAGCTGCAATTAAAGGGCATAATGCAAGTTGGAACGGGTAATTCCAAGGCGCAATTACCAATACTTTCCCGTAAGGTTCGCTATAAATATAATCACTTGAAGGAAAATTCAATATCGAAGGAAGGACTCTTTTAGGTTTTGCCCAGCAATTTATATTTTTAATAGTTTGTTTTAAATCACCTATTACATAATTTGTTTCGGTTAAAACCGCCTCAAATTCAGGTTTTTTAAAATCTTTATATAATGCTTCAATAATTCGTTTTTCGTTTTCCTCAATAGAATATAACAATCTTGTTAATGTTTCTTTTCTAAATTGAATATTTGATTTATAATCCATGGGTTTATTTTTTTATAGTATTCCAAAACGGAAACCTGTGTATAAATCTGCTTGTTTTGTATCGCTTGTAAGTGCTGTTAATATTGAATTTGATCCTAGGAAAAATCCGCCTAATCTAAATCCAAAACCACCAGTTGTTCCTGAAATTTCATTTTTTGCTATAGGCACGTATGCTTCAAAAAAGCCCAATGAAATTCTTGGAGTTATAGAAATAATATTTTGCGACATAATCTGATCATTATTACTATTGCTATTTATTTTTTGTTGGGTAAAAAGTGTTACACTAAATTTGGAAATTATTTTAATATCGGTATACAAATTAAAAGTAGTCGGAAGCTTAACATTAAAGTCAGTGTTTTGAGGAGATTTATTTAAAAACCTACTATTTATCAATGTAGTTTCTATATCATTTACACCATTTGTGTTTTCAAATTGATTTAAATTCAGTGATTGACTGCCTTGAATTGATAAAGTGTAGTTAGTTGAATAATTTGAATCGGATTTAAAAGTCATACTTCCAATATTTTTTATCGATGCCCCAATTTTAACTTTATAATTTTTATTAGACCCAAGTAACTGATAATCAAATCCTAGGTCTGTAGCAAAACCTTTTAGATTTCCAAAAACAGAACTTGTGTAATCATTTATATTTGTAAAATCGTTTCCTAGATTTCCAGAATAAGCAATATTCAAATTTGCATTTGCATTGGTAAGTATTAAATTGCCTGAATTATTTGTAATTCTACCTTGAAATTTATCCAAACCAATATTTGCATAAGCACCTGGAAAAAGTAATTTAAAAGTAACCCCAGCATTAATTTTGTGGTTTTTATTTTCAAACAATTTATGAGCTGCAGAAAAACCGATTTCTCCCCAAGTTGTTGCGTTCAATCTTTGATTTGTAGTACTTGAAATTAATGCAGAACCAGTGTTGATTGAACTTAAAGCACTATTAGTTAGTGCAGAACCTAGATTTGGATCAACATCAATAATATTACCCTTAATATATCCTTTTGATGATATTGCAAAACCCCAATTCAATAATTTAAATGCTATTCCTGGACCTGCTATTTCTGTATCCATATTGAAATTAACTGGTTCAGATCCTTTGAATAATATATTCTCTAAATTACTTCCATTAACAATATCTTTAAATCCAATTTTATTATTTGATACATTAATACTTGTGGAAAACAATTGAACCTCCAAATGATTATTTAAATTGGCTAATTCCGATGGATTTAAACCGATATTTAAAATACCAACTCTTTTAGATGTTGTAATTCCAGAAAAATGATCTTGAGAATAACTGGTAATTGATACCAATAAGGCGAAAATTAAAATTGTTTTTTTCATAGTTTCTTTATTAAAAATTTTACTCTATAAAATTAAGAATTTTATTTTAAATAGCGTTCCAAATTGCATCATTTGGAGTAGGAGCAATGATTTCAATATTTTCTTTAGTAACAGGATGAGTGAAAACTAATTTTCTGGCATGAAGATGAATTCCACCATCGGGATTGCTTCTGTCAAATCCGTATTTTAAATCTCCTTTTATGGGTGAACCAATTGCCGATAATTGCGCTCTAATTTGGTGGTGCCTTCCGGTGTGAAGGTCTATTTCTAAACCGTAATAGTTTTGTAATGAAGCAATTATTTTATAATGTAAACTTGCGATTTTGCTTTCAGGAACTTCTTTAATATGCGCTTTTGAAGTATTGTTTCTTTCATTTCTTTTCAAGTAATGAACTAATTTATCTTCCGTATTTTGAGGTTTATTTTTTACAATTGCCCAATAGGTTTTTTGAGTTTCCCGATTGCTGAAAAGTTCATTCATTCGGGTTAAAGCCTTACTAGTTCTTGCAAAAATTACAATTCCGGTAGTAGGTCGATCTAAACGATGAATCACTCCTAAAAAAACTTCTCCTGGCTTGTTGTATTTGTCTTTGATGTACTCTTTTACAACTTCTGAAAGTGGTTTATCACCCGTTTTATCCCCTTGAACAATATCTCCCACACGCTTATTAATCACAATTATATGATTGTCTTCATGAAGCACTTGAAGGTTGTTTTTATCAGAAATTATTTTCATTTGGAATACCTAAACAATTGGAATTTAGGTTAATATTGTTCGTTAGCATTTGGAAAATCACGCGTTTTTACATCTTTAACATATTGTCCAATTGCTGAAGTCATTTCTTCATACAAATTTAAATAACGACGTAAAAATCTAGGGCTAAATTCATTGTTCATTCCAAGCATGTCATGAATCACAAGTACCTGACCATCAACATCTCCACCTGCACCGATACCAATAACAGGAATAGAAATGCTTTTGGCAACTTTTGCAGCTAAATGAGCCGGTATTTTTTCTAATACTAATGCAAAACATCCTAATTTTTCAAGCATTTTTGCATCTTCCAATAATTTTTCAGCTTCTTCATCTTCTTTCGCACGAACGGTATAGCTACCAAATTTATAAATGGATTGAGGTGTTAATCCTAAATGCCCCATAACTGGAATTCCAGCATTCAATATTTTTTTTATAGAATCTTTTATCTCGTGTCCGCCCTCTAATTTTACTGCGTGGCTTCCGCTTTCTTTCATTATTCTGATTGAAGAACGCAAGGCTTCTTTCGGGTCCGATTGATAACTTCCAAAAGGTAAATCAACAACTACCAGAGCTCTTTCAACTGCTCGAACCACACTTGAAGCATGATAAATCATTTGATCTAAAGTAATTGGCAATGTAGTTTCATGTCCCGCCATAACATTTGAGGCTGAATCACCCACAAGAATTACGTCAATTCCTGCTGTGTCTACAATTTTTGCCATAGTGAAATCATAAGCAGTTAGCATTGAAATTTTCTCACTATTAGATTTCATTTCTATTAGTGATTTAGTAGTAATTCTTTTGTAATCTTTTTTGGCTACTGACATTATAATTTAGATTTTAAGTAATAATTGGGGCAAAAATAATCAAATAACCTATTAATCGTTTCACTTTTATCTAACAATCTGCAAAATTTACCGCAATGGCTAATCCACCTTCTGAAGTTTCTTTATATTTATTATTCATATCCTGTGCCGTTTGCCACATCGTGTCAATAACTTTATCTAATGGAACTTTTGCATTTTTCGGATCGGTTTCCAATGCTAATTCGGCTGCATTTATCGCTTTTATTGCACCCATAGTATTTCTCTCAATACATGGAATTTGAACCAAGCCTCCTACGGGATCACATGTCATTCCTAAATGATGCTCCATTGCAATTTCGGCTGCCATTAATACTTGTTCCGGACTTCCGCCCATCAATTCGCACAATGCAGCTGCTGCCATTGCTGAAGAAACCCCAATTTCTGCCTGACATCCCCCCATTGCAGCTGAAATGGTAGATCCTTTTTTGAAAATACTTCCAATTTCTCCTGCAACCATTAAAAATTGCTTTATTTCTTTATCACCAGCATGGTGATTTTCGATAACTAAATAATACATTAAAACAGCTGGTACAACTCCAGCGCTACCATTAGTAGGAGCAGTAACTACGCGTCCTAAAGCGGCATTAACTTCGTTTACTGAAAGAGCAAAACAGCTAACCCATTTTAATATTTGTCGGAATTTTACTTCAGTTTTTCGAATAGTTTCTAGCCATGATTGAGGCGAATTGTAATTGGCTAAACCAATTAAATTTTGATGCATGTCAAAAGCTCTTCTTCGAACATTTAATCCGCCTGGTAAAATACCTTCAGAATGACACCCAATATACATGCATTCCAGCATAGTTTCCCATATGCGCAATAATTCACTGTCTATTTTTTCTTCAGAACGCATTGATTTTTCATTTTCAAATACGATTTCTGAAATTTTCTTATTTTCAGTTGTACAATATTCAAGTAATTCAGCAGCATTAGAAACTTGAAATGGAAATGCACATTTTATTTCCAATTTTTTCTTTGCATTGATTCGTTCTTCTTTAACTACAAAACCACCGCCAATTGAATAAAATGTAGAGGTATAGTTTGAATTGTTATTTAAGTAGGCAGTAAATTTTAATCCATTGGCATGAAATGGAAGAAACTCTTTATTAAAAATAATATCTTGAGTCAATTTAAAAGGAATAGTAATCTCATTTCCTAATAAAATCTGGTCATTTGTTGTAATCGATTTTGTTATTTTTGAAATATTTTCAATGGGAATGTATTCAGGATCTTGGCCGCTTAAACCCAACATTATAGCGAAATCGGTAGCATGCCCTTTTCCTGTTAAGGATAAAGAACCATATAAATCAACTTGAATACGAATTGTATTTTGGAATAAATCGTTGTCTTTTAATTCGTTTAGAAATCTTTCGGCGGCTTTCCATGGACCTAAAGTGTGAGAACTTGAAGGACCTACACCGATTTTAAGCATATCAAATACCGATATACATTCTTCCATAATTAATGATTTATTATTTAATTACAAATATAAATAAAGTAATCATATAATAATTTTTTATAGTTTAAATTGTGAATTTATTAGAAATCAACTCTATATTAAACTTAAAATTATTGAATTATTAATTGAAATTTCAATACTGAAATACTATTTTATTAATGTACCTGCATTTTCTTTTACAATAATCTCGAGCGGAATGTAGTTGGTAATTTCTATTTCTTCTTTTAAAACGAGTTTTTTATAAAGATGATTTACCCCTAAATAACCTTGATCTTCAGGTTTTTGATTGATTAAAAAATCAATTTTCCCTTCGTTTAGGTATTCTAAATTGTCCTTCAATAAATCGTAACCTACCACACGAATGTCTTTCAAATTATTTACTTTGATAAATTTTGCAACAATATAAACACGAGAGTTGGGTACAAAAACGCTATTAATATCCTTGAACATGTCTTTTGAAAGTTTGTCGTATTCGGAATCTTTAATACTAATTTCAGAAAATTTATAATTTGACAATTCTTTATTTTCTTTAAAAAAAGACTGAAAACCTTTGATTCTTTGCAAATAAACAGAAGTACTTTCTATTTCTCGAGTAATTTTCATTATCAGAACATTATTGTCTGATTTTACACCAAAACTAATTAATTTTCCAGCTAAATAGCCACTTTGATAGGCGTCCTGACCAATATAATCTAGACCTTCAATTTCAGAAATATTAGAATCTATCATTACAATTGGTATATTCTTCTTTTTAAATTCTTTTAAAAACAGAACTGATTCATCATAAAAAATGGGAGCAAAGAGCAATCCATCATATTCGCCTTCTAACACTTTTTGAGCAGCTTTTTTAAATGCTGCAGAACTGTAGATGTAATTGATGTATTCCATTTTCACACCAAATCTTTCAAATTCTTCTCCCGCTTTTTTAATTCCTAATAATGGACCTAACCAATATTCTATCCCGTCATGTTGGGGTAAGAAAACGGCGATTTTAAACTTTTTATTAAAAGCTAAATTACTGGCGTAAATATTTCTTTTATAACCGTATTGTTTAACAATAGCATTAACTATGTCAATATTTTCTTGAGAAACTTGACCTCTATTGTGAAGTATTCTATCTACTGTGCCAACTGATATATTTGCCAGTTCTGCGATTTTTTTTATTGTTATGATGGCGCTAAATTTTAATTAAATAGTTC
>CALPLL020000088.1 GCA_943324395.2 Rhizobium sp. Q54 | reverse complement strand
TGCAAAATACCAGTATTTGGATTTAACCTAACTGGTGATGCTAAACTATATATAACCAAATCAATTTGCCCTAAATCGGCTTTAATTAAATCGATAGTTTGTTGTTTTATTTCATTTGAAAAAGCATCACCATTGATACTTTTTGCGTACAATCCTGATTCATGAGCTAATTTTTCAAAAGCTGCTGAATTATACCAACCTGGTGAAGCAGTTTTTCCTTCTGAAGGTGGTTTTTCAAAAAATACACCAATAGTAGAGGCATTTGAACCAAAAGCACTTGTAATTCTTGATGCCAAACCAAATCCTGTTGATGCTCCAATAACTAGAACTTTTTTAGCTCCATCAATTGGTCCTTTTGATTTAACATATTCAATTTGATTTTTTACACTTTGCTCACAACCTTTTGGATGTGCTGTTAAGCAAATAAACCCTCTCATTCTTGGTTCTATAATCATTTTCTTATTTTAAACTAATTAATAATAGTAGTTGTATTTATTGTGTTGCAAAATTAAAAAAATATTTAATTTAATAAGGCTTTTGCGTGATTTAAAGCAGAATCAGAAATGTCTTTTCCAGATAGCATTTCTGCAATTTCAACAATTCTTTCTTCAAATGTGAGCAGTTTTAATTCTGAAATAGTCGTGTTACCCTGAATCGACTTATATACTTTATAATGCATTTTTCCTTTTGCGGCAATTTGTGGTAAATGTGTAATTGAAAAAACTTGCATTTTACCGCTCATGTCTTTCATAATAGCTGCCATTTTATTAGCAATTTCACCGGAAACACCAGTATCAATTTCATCAAATATTATGGTGGGTAAACTAGAATATTGCGCCAAAATTCCTTTTACTGCAAGCATTATTCTTGATAATTCACCACCCGATGCTACCTTTTTCAATAATCCGAAATCAGAACCTTTATTGGCAGAAAATAAAAATTGTAATTCGTCTTTCCCATTTGCAAAATAGTGATCCGTTTCTTTTAATTCCATATTAAAACGAACGTTTGGCATTCCCAATTGTTCTAAAATAAATATCAATTTTTCAGATAATACAGGAACAGCTTTTAATCTATTGTTGCGTATATTAATTGCTAAAGTATCTAATTCAGTGGTTGCTTTTTCGATTTTAGCAGCCAATTTATTTATCTCAAATTCTAATTCTACTACTGAAACCACTTTATTGTCCAAATCATTTTGAATATCTAAAAGTTCTGCAACCGAGTTAACTTGGTGTTTCTTTTGTAGATTATAAATGTTTTGCAATTTTTGATTGACCAATTCTAAATTTTCAGGATCGTGAACTAAATTTTCAGTTTGCTGACTTAATTCACTGATGATGTCGTCAAATTCAATAGTTACGCTATTAATTCTGTCAAATAAGGATTGGTATTCTGGTGAAAAAGCAATTGTTTTCTGTAAGGCAATTTTAATTTCCTTAAGATTTTGAAGTATTCCAAATTGCTCCTCATTGGCTAAAGCCAAAGATTTATCTATATTTTCCTTAATAAATTCGACATTATTAAGCTGTTCATATACTTGTTCTAATTCCTCTTGATCCTTCACTTTTAACTTAGCCGACAACAATTCTTCTAATAGAAATGTATTGTAATCTTGCTCTTTTAATAGCGATTGTAATTTAGAAGTAAGAGTTGAAAGTTGTGATTTATCTTTTTTAAAAGAACTTAAAATTGCTGAGTATAAATTAATATTCTCTTGATTATGAGCAACTGAATCAATTATTTGAAATTGAAAAAGTTCTTCTGAAAGCTCTTGAGTTTGATGTTGAGAATGAATATCAATTAGAAATACACTTAGCTCTTGCAATTCCTGAAGATTCACTGGGCTGTCATTTATAAAGGCTCTAGATTTTCCTGAAGGCAATATTTCTCTTCGAATTATAGTTTCGTCCTCATAATCTAAATCATTGGATTCAAAAAAAGGTTGAAGTTTGTAATTTGCAATTTGGAAATGAGCCTCAATAACACATTTCTCCTCTTTATTTTTAAGGGAAGACAAGTCGGCTCTTTTTCCTAAAACTAATCCTAAAGCACCGAGTAAAATTGATTTTCCGGCACCCGTTTCACCAGTTATAATTGAAAATCCATCAGAAAAATCAATTCCTAATTTATCAATCAAAGCAAAATTACTTATTGAAAGTGAAGCTAGCATTAAATCAATATATATTTAAACCTATTAATACTTAATTTGCGCCCATTTAGATGAATTAATTGGAGAAATCGAATTTAATTTTCCCATTAATTCTTTGATATCTATTGATGGTCCGGCTGAAAAAACAGAAACAATTTCATCTGATTTAGCATCAAAGAAAATTCTGGTAATAAAAGCATTTGGACGTGTTTCATTAATTTTACCAAGTGTAGAAATGGCATCACTAATTTTAAGTTTTGCAGTTTTTAAATCACTGTGCATAATATCAAGTCCTTCAAAATGATATTCGTATAATGCTTCCCTAAACGGACTAAAAGTATTGGAAAGCATGTCATTTATTAGAAAATAACGGTTTTGTGTACCGTCAGCTTGCCCCCAACCTTTATAACCTCCAGAAATTGCAACATTGGAAACATCCTGAGCAGTTTCAAGATATTTACTACCACCTAGTTTCGTAAATGTATCTGCATCCATTCCAATAATTACATAACTGTAAAAGGCAACTACAGAAATTAAATTAGATTCAAAATTGGTAGGATTGAAATTTAAATTTTCAAATTCATTGTATTTAAATGAAAAATCTTTGTCGTTAAAATTCAAAATTGGTGAAGAATAAGAGGAATTATAAATTGGTCGAGAAGATTGAACTTGAATTGTAGCAGTAAATTGATTAGAATCATAGGCCGTTACCGTAATATACATTGAACAATTAATTTTTTCTTCTTGTTTGTATACTTTTCCTGTCCAATCTGTTTTGTTTATAAAATCATTTAGTGATTTTTCTAAAGTACTAAAAATTTGTTTGTTTGTAATTGTAATTTGATCGGCATTCACATTTACAGTACAATTTAATTGTTGCGCTTGAGTAATACCAAAAAATAATAATAAAAGAAAACTATATAATTTAAGCTTCATAGCGAGCAATTATTTTAATTAAAATATCGTTAGCAACCTCTTCTTTAGTTTTTAATTCCATTGGAAACACATTGAAATCACTGTCAATAAAAGTAACTTTATTAGTTGTGCCACCAAAACCAGCTCCTTTGTCTTGTAAGGAATTTAAAACTATCAAATCTAAGTTTTTTTTCTGAACTTTAAGCTTTGCATTTTCAATTTCATTATCTGTTTCTAATGCAAAACCGATTAAAAATTGTTTTTCCTTTATGTTTCCTAATGATTCTAATATATCTATTGTTTTTTCCAATTCAATAACAAACGATTCTTCTGTCTTTTTTATTTTATGAAGTGCCGTATTTTTTGGCCGATAATCTGCTACAGCCGCAGCACCGATAAAAACATCGGCAGTATTAAAATATTTATGACATTGAGAATGCATTTCCTCAGCAGAATTAACATTAACAACCTGAACTAAATCATTACTAATTGATAAATGAGTTGGTCCAGAAATTAATAGTACTGAAGCTCCATAATTTGCAGCACATATAGCCAAATCATAACCCATTTTTCCTGAGGAATGGTTTCCAATAAATCGAACAGGATCTATTGCTTCATAGGTTGGTCCAGCTGTTATTAGAATTTTTTTTCCTTTGAGTGGCAACTCCGAATCCAATTTATTTTCTATAAAAGAAACAATATTTTCAGGTTCGGCCATTCTACCTTCTCCAGAAAGTCCGCTAGCTAATTCTCCAGTTTCGGCAGGAATGATTGTATTTCCAAAAGATTTAAGTTTTTTGAAACTCTCAATTGTTGAAGGATGCTTATACATGTCCAAATCCATTGCAGGTGCAAAAAATACGGGACATTTTGCTGATAAATAGGTCGCTACAAGTAAGTTATCACAAATTCCATTAGCCATTTTAGATAAGGTATTTGCAGTAGCTGGTGCTATAATCATGAAATCAGCCCAAAGTCCAATTTCAACATGATTGTTCCACTCTAAATTTTGATTTGAATTTTCGACTCCTGAATCTAACGTTTCATCTTCTTTATAAAAGCTAGAAAAAACGGGTCTCTTGGATAGTGTAGATAAAGTTAACGGGGTTATAAAATCCTTAGAAGCAGGTGTCATTATCACTTGGACATGTGCACCTGCTTTTATGAATAACCTAACTAATGAGGCAGTTTTATAAGCAGCAATTCCACCAGAAATTCCTAGTACTATTTTTTTACCGCTTAAAACTGACATTTTAGTTTATTTATTTGTTTCTCTGTAGTAGATTTTGTCATCTAACCACTCTTGAACTGCTAAAGCGTGTGGTTTAGGCAATTTTTCGTAAAATTTAGAAACTTCAATCTGTTCCTTATTTTCGAACACTTCTTCTAAACTGTCATTGTAAGTTGCAAATTCTTCCAACTTTTCAGTCAATTCTTTTTTGATTTCAGAGTTAATTTGATTCGCTCTTTTAGCCATAATAGTAATTGCTTCATAAACATTACCCGTTGGCTCTTCAATTTTACTTTTGTTGTAAGTAATCGTATTTACTGGAGCATTCGTCTTTTTTAAATCCATGACTTTCTAATTATTTTGAAAATTGTTTTAAATCTGTATTAATCTTAGCTAACATTTCATCAGCTTTTTGTTTGTATTCTGTATTTGATTTGAATTTCATCAAATTAGCATATGCGGTTTTAGCCACATTTAATCTTTCTTCCATTTTTGAAGGAATACTATTTATTGCTAATTGATAAGCTGAATCCAATCGATAATACAATGCTTTTTCTTTAAATGGGGTACCCGGATAATCTATAATAAAGTTGTCCAAGGCAATTAAGGCCGATTTATAGTCAGCAATTTTATTATAACCGTAAGCATTTTCATATGCTTTTTTCTCGATTTTTTCTCTTAAAGTTTTAACAGATAAATTTGCTTCAGGCATGTAAGATGAATTTGGAAATGTATCAATAAATGATTGCAATTTATTAATAGCTTTTTCTGTGTCTGTTTGATCTAAACTATATTCTGGTGATAACATTGTATAACATTTGGCACCTAAAAAAGAAGCTTCTTCTAATTTATCACTTTTAGGGTATCCTGCAGCAAAACTTTCAAATTGATAACCAGCTAAATAATATTGTTTGGTTTTATAATACGATTGAGAAAACATATAAAACATCTTTTCTGATTGGGTATTACCTCTAAAAGAAGGAGCCATTTGCTCGAAAAGAGTGATAGCTTTGTAGTATTTACCTTTTTCGTATTTTTTTGAAGCTTGATCAAATTTAACCGTAAGATCTTCAGATTTTAAGGCTTTTTGATATTCGCTACAAGACGAAAAACCGATAATTATTAAAACTATATAGATGTATTTTTTCATTATTTTATTGAGTTTCTGCAGTTTTTATGGTGTTATAGACATAAAAAACGAACTGCAAATTTAGTTATTAATTTAGCGACTACAAAATATTTTTTTTATTAATAATTTAGGTGAAATTTAACTGTTTGCTATTTGTTTTTTTGAACAAATAATTCAATTCTATTTGCTAAATCTAAATTTACATTCACGAGTGGCAATCGCATGCAATTATCAGAAATTCCTAGTGATTTCAACACTTCTTTAATACCTCCTGGATTTCCTTGTTCGAAAATCATATCAATACTAACTGATAAATTATAATGTAATTTATAGGCTTCATCAACTTTTCTATCTAAACCCAATTGAATTAAATCTGAAAATTGTTTTGGAAAACCTTGTCCAATAACTGAAATTACTCCACTTCCACCCGCCAAAACCATCGGCAAAGCAATCATATCATCACCTGAAATAACAAGAAAATCTTTAGGTTTATCTTTTATTATGCTCATCGCTTGAACAAGATCCCCTGCAGCTTCTTTTATTGCAACCACATTTTTAAAATCATTTGCAAGACGAAGTACTGTTGATGGCAACACATTACTACCCGTTCTTCCAGGTACGTTATATAATATTACAGGAACAGGAGAAGCGTTTGCTATAGCTTTAAAATGCTGGTAAATACCTTCTTGTGTTGGTTTATTATAATACGGAGAAACCGATAAAATAGCCACAAAATTAGAAAAATCACGAGTTTTCAATTCCTCAATAATCTTTTGAGTATTGTTTCCACCAACACCCAAAACAAGTGGCAAACGACCTTTATTTGTTGAAACTACAGTGTCAATTACCAACTCTTTTTCCTCTTGATTTAACGTTGCATTTTCGGCAGTAGTTCCAAGAATTACAAGGTAGTTTATTCCATTTTCAATTTGATAATTCACAATTCGGGCTAATGCTTCAACATCTACAGAAAAATCTTTTTTAAAAGGGGTAACAAGCGCAACTCCTGTTCCTATTAATGACTTCATAATTATCGATTTTATATTTTGTTTAATATTTTTAAGTATTTAAATAGCTCATCTAAAAATAGTTGGTAATTTTCAAGGCTTGTATTAATCATAAATTGATTTACAATTTTATCTTTAGAGGTAAAGCCAACTTTAAAAATTGCATTTGACAAATAAGACGAATATACAAGTGGAATTTTATCAAATTCATGATAATTAATAAGTAAATCGAATTTTGTTTTTAAGAATAATTCGGCTTTTGGATTAGTTATTTCACCTGATAAATTGATCTCTTTATAAGTAAAAACTTCATGATTATAAACTTCATTTTTGTTAATTTTGTTTTTGAAAATCAATACTTTGATTTGGTTTTCTTCAATACCATGTTTAATCAATTGGTGAATAACATTTTCTATATCTAAAGTCAAATTTCCATCAAATATAACACCAACGCTTTTTATTAAGCCTTCAGTTTGATTAGCAGGTGAATTTGATAACAATTTGCTAACCTTATTTTTTAATAAAAAATTCTTTATTATATTCAAAAACATAGTACATTTACTTAATTACAAATTTAATTAAATTAGTTGCAATTTCGATGGTAAATCTAAAAAAGTATAACGTTATTTTAAGGTGTTTTGGTTTAATCTTAACATTTTTTCTATTATTTTCTTGTGCAGAACATAAATATTATGTCACAAAAATTGAAGCAAAAGATTTTGGTGTAACCAATAAAAACAGTAGCGTAGTAGCAATAGATTCATTTATAAAACCCTATCGCGAACATATTGATTCCGAATTAAACACCCCAATTTCTTATGCTCCAGAAACATTAGATAAATCAGGAAAATACCAAACTACAATCGGTAATCTTCTAGCTGACATAACTTTACAAAAAGGAAACGCAATTTTCAGTTCAAGAGAGAACAAACAAGTGGACATGTGTTTATTAAATAATGGCGGTATCAGATCAATTATTCCTAAAGGAAATGTAACTTTAAAAACTGCATTTGAAATTATGCCTTTTGAAAACACTTCAATTGTAGTGGCTCTAAAAGGGGAACAAATTTTAGAAATGTTAAAC
>CALPLL020000087.1 GCA_943324395.2 Rhizobium sp. Q54 | reverse complement strand
TTTGATAGAAGCAACGCTAGAATTTCTGTTGGAATTGATATATCACCTAAAATTAATTTTTCAACCAACTTAATTTATACCGATTACAATAGAAAAAGTTTGAGTGAAAACGGAATTGGTTCGGTATTATTTAATGCTATAAACACCCCGCCAACTTTTACTCCTTACAATAACGATGGAACTTTTACTCTTGTTCCTGCTACACCAGGTTATGGAAACGAAGTAATTAATCCATTGGCACAAATTGAAAACACTTACAATAGCTATAACCAACAAAGAATTAATGGAAATTTTGTGTTACAATATAAACCAACAAGCGAAATAAAAATTACCACGAGATATGGTTTTGATTCTGCTAATGATGTTGGAAAAACTTTTAGTAAAAGAATTTTTTATGGGAGTTCCAAAGTTTTTAACGTAAACAACAATAGTGTTTCTCAAAAAGCAACACGTTTCAGTAGTTTTACTTTTGATTTATTTGGTGAATATGAAAAAACATTCTTAGAAGATCACAAAATTAAATTAACTGTTGGAGGAACTTTATTTGAGAATAAAGGAGAAGGTTTATTTGCAACCGGTTTTAATGTACCTTATAATTCATGGCAATTTGCAGATATCGCTTTAACAGGAGCACCTACAGTTGAAGATCTAGATGTAAATCCTAATTCGCCAACTAAACCGGCTATTAATACAAATGGGTCTTATAAATCGACCCCTTATAAACGCCCATCAATTTTTACTACACTTGATTATAGTTTTCAAGATAAATATTTACTATCCTTTATTTTTAGAAGAGATCAATCCAGTAGTTTTTCTGAAAATTATAGCGTTGCCTACTTCAAATCTATTTTAGGAGGTTGGTTGGTTTCTCAAGAAGATTTCTTCAATAAAAATGGAATTGTTAATTTCTTGAAATTAAAAGCAAGCTATGGAACTTTAGGTAATGATGTTGCTCCAGCCAATGCCTACAGATCATTAATGAATGGAGAAGGGGTTTATGCTTTTGATAGTACGTTAACTTTTGGTTCGGCTGTTGGGGTTATCCCAAATAAAGATTTAAGATGGGAATCCGATACCAAAATCGATTTAGGATTTGAAACGAAATTATTCGATAATAAATTGGAAGTAACTGCCGATTATTTTAATAACACTAGAACTGATTTAATTGTTGCAGGTGTTCCAATTTCCGGAATTAATGGAAGTTATGCACCAGGTTCAGGAGCGCCTTCAGTTAATGCAGGTAAAGTAAGAAACTCTGGATTTGAATTGGTTTTAAATTATAAAAATAACATTAATGATTTTAAATACGATTTAGGATTTAATATTACAACAATCAATAATGAGGTTTTGGAAGTTAACAACTCAACTAATTACATTGAAAGCGGAGCATTCGCAATTGGGCAATTGCCTCCTACAAGAATGGAAGTGGGACAGCCTATAGGAGTGTTTTATGGACTTCAAACCGAAGGAATTTTTCAAAATCAAGCTGAAATCAATGCCTCACCTGTTCAAAATTTAGGTTCACCAACTTCCCCTGGAGATTTTAAATACAAAGATGTTAATGGTGATGGAGTAGTTGATTTTAAAGATAGAACCTATATTGGAAAAGCTATTGCAGATTATACACTTGGGTTCAATATTAATTTGAATTACAAAAACTTCGATTTCGTTTCTTATGCCTATGCTTCTGTTGGAAATGATTTGATAAGAAATTATGAAAGAACAGAAAATAAGTTGAACAAACTTAATTATCAATTGGACCGTTGGACTGGTGAAGGAACAAGCAATTCAGTCCCAAGAGTTACAACAGGTGCTTCAAGTAACAATTTGTTCTCAAGTTATTTTGTTGAAGACGCCTCTTTCCTACGAATTCAAAATATCCAGTTAGGATATTCACTTCCTAAGAAAATTATTGAAACAGTTGGGATTTCTAAATTCAGATTATATGGGTCTATCAATAACGTTTATACCTTCTCTAAATATAGAGGATTCGACGCTACTGCCAATACAGGCGACCCAATTTCAGGAGGAATTGATTCTGGATTTTATCCAACTCCAAGAATATTTTCACTTGGTCTAAATGTTAATTTTTAATCTCTTTAAAATGAAAAAATATACAATTCTAGCCGCTTTATTATTAGTAACAACATCAGGATTAACTGTTTCTTGTTCTAAAGAATTTATTAATGAAGAAGCACCCTATTCAATCGATTCTGAAAACTATTTCAATTCTAAATCTGATTATGATAAAGCATTAATCGGTGCTTACGATATGTTGCAATCTTCTTATATAAATGTAATGTTAGGAGAAATTGCTTCAGACAATACTTTATCTGGTGGCGAAAGTGCTACCGACGTAATTGGTATTCAACAAATTGACGAAATGACACATACTTCCGTAAATCCAAACTTGAAAGATATTTGGAATTGGATGTTTGCCGGAGTTCAGCGTTGCAACTTTATCATGGAATTTAAAGATAAAACTGATTTTGCTGAAAAAAATCAAGTTATCGGTGAAACAAGATTTCTAAGAGCTTATTACCATTTTGAATTGGTTAAATTCTTTGGTGGAATTCCTATGAAAGTAGATAAAAGATTTAGTATAAATGATGAAAAATCAATACCAAGATCTTCAACTGCTGAAGTTTATGCTGCTATCGAATCCGATTTATTATTTGCAATCAATAACTTAAATCCAGTAGCTTCTCAAAAAGGTAGAGCAACCAAAGGTGCTGCACAAGCATTGTTAGGCAAAGTTTATTTGTACCAAAATAAATTTGTAGAAAGCGCAGCCGTATTAGAAAGCCTAATTAATTCAAACTCGTATTCATTAGTGAGTAACTACAATTCAATTTTTGAAGCTTCAGGTGAAAATAATGCTGAATCAGTTTTTGAAGTTCAATATACCGATGCTGAAGGTGCTGATTTTGGATGTCTCCAATGTAGTGAAGGTAATGTAGCTGTTGGGTTTAATGGTATTAGAAATTATGTAGGACCACTTTTTGATTCTGGTTATAGTTTTAATGTTCCAACTCAAGAAGCCTACAATGCTTTTGAATCTGGGGATAGAAGAAGAGATGTAGCCATTTTGAATATCACTTCTTGGGCAGCTTTAAACACAGGTGTATCTTATGGTACAGGTTACAAGCATACCGGTTTTTTCAATAGAAAATACATTGCTCGTCAAGGTGATGCAAATATTGGTGATCAAAACTTAACTAACCCTAACAATTATCGATCAATTCGTTATGCAGATGTTTTGTTAATGGCTGCTGAAGCAAATAGCCGTTCTGGTAATAATTCAAAAGGACAACAATATTTAAATGCTGTTAGAGACAGAGCATTTGGTGATACCAATCATAGAGTTACACTTTCTGGTCAGTCATTAACAGATGCCATATGGGCAGAAAGAAGATTAGAATTGTTAGGCGAAGGACACCGTTTCTTTGATCTTGTTCGTACTGGAAAAGCAGTTGGAAAAATTACAGGCTTTGCAGCTAATAAAAACGAGTTATTCCCAATTCCTTTCGAAGAAATTCAATTTTCAAATGGAAATTGGCAACAAAACCCTGGATACTAAAAAATTAGAATTATGAAAAATATAAAATTATTAATTACCCTATTTGTTTTGACCATTCTAACTGGATGTTCAAAAGACGGCGAAGATATTAATTTAGATGCCATTCCAGCACCTTCAAATATTTCTGCAAAAATATCAATAGCTCCAGACAATACTGGAACAGTAACTATTATTCCTATTGGTGAAGGAATATCTCAATTTGAAGTTTATTACGGTGATGGTACAGTTCAACCTGCTTTGTTGGGTGCTGGTGTTCCAACAACTCACCCTTATGGTGAAGGTATGTTTAACGTTAAAATTGTTGGAATTACCTTAAATGGATTAAAAACTGAAAAAATCATTCCAATTAATGTTACTTTTTTTCCACCTACAAATTTAGCAGTTAACGTTGCCCTTTCAACATTAAATACAATGGAAATTAATGTTACTGCAACAGCTGATTTTCAAACGAATTTTAAAATTTATTACGGAGAAAATCCTAATGAAGTTCCTGAAACATTCCTAGAAGGCGAAACAAAAACCCACGTATATACTAATCCCGGAACTTATCAAGTAAGAGTTTATGCAGTGAGTGGAAGTCAACAATCAGCAGTTCCATTCACGACAATGGTTACTGTTTATAGATCAGTACTATTAGTTATGCCAATTGATTTTGAATCAACTTCAATTCCTTATAATTTCTTAAATTTCGACGGAGGAAACTCAACTAGAGTTGCTAATCCATTTCCGTCAGGAATAAATACTTCGGCATTTGTTGGTAAAATGATTAAAGGGCCAGGACAAGTTTGGGGCGGAAGTTTATTGTCACTTTCTTCTCCTATTAATTTTTCTGTAAACAAGAAATTTAAAGTAAAAGTATATTCTCCAAGAGCGGGAGCGAAATTATTATTAAAAGTAGAAAACTTAACTAATTCAGGTATTAATTTTGAAAGAGAAATGACAATTACTACGGCTAATGCATGGCAAGAATTAACCTTCGATTACACCGCTATCTCTACTACAAATTCTTATCAAAAACTAGTATTTATATTTGATTTGGGCACGCAAGGAGATGCTTCTGCAAATTATACGTTCTATTTCGACTCAATAATTTTGACTAACTAATTGTGATTGATTTTCATAAACTTAAAAATAAAAAAATGAAAAAAATATTAAATATTGTATCCTTAATTACGTTATTTTTTATGGCAAGTTGCCAAGAAGATATTAATACCTTTGGAGATATAGATACGCCTTCAAATTTTGTAGTTACCGCTCAAATTTTAGGTCAAAATAACACAACTGACCCAAATGGTGATGGAAGTGGAAAAGTACTATTCACTGCAAAAGCAAATAATGCAATATCCTACCGATATATTTTCGGTGATGGATCTTCTGATAATTCACCTTCAGGTATATATGAAAAAAGATATAATCTGACAGGTTTAAATACTTTTACGGTAACCGTTATTGCAACAGGAAAAGGGGGAGTATCCTCCACTAAAACTATTCAAGTAACCGTTTTAAGTATTTTCGAAGACCCTCAAGCGGTTCAATTTTTAACTAACGGTTCTCAAAAAACTTGGTATTGGTCAGCTTCTGAGGCAGGACATCTAGGGGTAGGGCCCAACAGTGGTGATAATACTCAAAATTATTATGCACATTGGTATCAAGCAGCTCCTTGGGAAAAAGCAGCATCTCCAGATAGCGCATGCCTTTACGGAAATGAATTGATTTTTTCTAAAGTGGGGAACCAATTAAAATTTCAATTAAACAATCAAGGACAAACCTTTTTTAATAAAGATTTCCAAAGTGTAGCTGGTGGAACTGCAGGTTATGATTTTTGTTATAACTATAATGCGGGAGGTTTGAAAAACGTAAATCTAGGTCCATCTGAATCAGTTGTAATGGCAAGTCCAGATCATGCAACCCGAACAACAGGAACTATGATGAACTTTTCGGATAATGGTTTTATGGGTTACTACATTGGACAAAGTTCGTATGAAATTCTATCAATTTCAGCAACCAGAATGACTGTTCGTGCCGTGATGGGCGGAAATCCAGCTTTGGCATGGTACCATACTTTTACAACAATTCAACCAACACAAGATGCAACAGATTATTCAAATTTGGTATTTTTTGATGAATTTAATTTAGATGGAGCACCTGATTCTAGCAAATGGAGCTATGATTTAGGCAACAATAATGGTTGGGGTAACGGTGAACTTCAAAGTTATACTAACTCCCCGTCAAATGTTATTGTACAAGGTGGAAATTTGGTAATCACTGCTAAAAAAACAGGAAGTTCTTACACATCAGCTCGTTTAAAATCAGAAAATAAATATGAATTTAAATATGGTAAAGTTGAATTTAGAGCAAAATTACCTGCGGGAGCCGGAACATGGCCTGCATTATGGATGCTAGGACAAAATTATGCTACCAACACCTGGCCTGCTTGTGGCGAAATTGATATAATGGAACACAAAGGAAACCAACCAAATATCATACTCGGTTCGGTGCATTACACAGGTCGTTCAGGCGGTAATTCAGTTACAAGTCAAATTTTATCTTCAAACGTTTCTTCAGAATTCCGCAAATATAAAGTAATTTGGAGTCCACAATCAATTCGTTTTTATGTAGATAATGTATTGTTTCATTCTGTAATTAATAGTAATTCACTGCCTTTCAATAGTGACTTTTTCCTAATTATGAATGTGGCTATGGGTGGTACTTTTGGAGGAACTGTTGATCCTGCATTCTCACAATCATCAATGGAAGTTGATTACGTAAGAGTTTACCAATAAAAATGTGATATTGATAACAACAAGTAATTAATTATTGCTTGTTGTTTTATGAATAATTGAATTATCATTTAATGAAAAATATATTAAAATATATAATTGTATTAATTACCGTATTCTTTATAAGTTGCTCTGCTCCAAAAGTAGTGGTTGTTTCTGGTTATCAAATTAATCCAATTGATGTAAAAGTGGATTCTATTTTAAAATTGATGACTTTAGAAGAAAAAGTAGGTCAAATGAATCAGTACAATGGTTTTTGGGATATTACTGGACCAACACCTAAAGACGGTCAAGCTGCAAAAAAATATGCCGATTTGAAAAGCGGTCGAGTTGGCGCAATGTTAAATGTAAAAGGGGTAAAGGAGGTTCGTGCTATTCAAAAAATTGCAGTTGAACAAACTCGCCTTGGTATTCCTTTGCTATTTGGTTTTGACGTGATCCATGGATACAAAACTATTAGCCCAATTCCATTAGCGGAAGCTGCAAGTTGGGATTTACAAGCAATTAAAAATTCGGCATCAATGGCTGCTGAAGAAGCTTCTTCGGTAGGTATAAACTGGACTTTTGCTCCAATGGTTGATGTTGCTCGTGATGCTCGTTGGGGTCGTGTTATGGAAGGTGCTGGAGAAGATCCTTATTTGGGTAGCCAAATTGCAATTGCTAGAGTTCAAGGTTTTCAGGGGGAGAATTTTAAATCTAATAAGTCAATTATTGCTTGCGCCAAACATTTTGCTGGTTACGCTTTCGCAGAATCTGGTCGCGATTATAATACGGTTGATATTGGCGAATCGACTTTGCAAAATATTATTTTACCTCCATTTAAAGCAGCTTCGGATGCTGGAGTAAGAACTTTTATGAATTCTTTTAATGAAATTAGTGGTATTCCGTCTACAGGAAATTCCTATTTGCAAAGAAAAATCCTAAAAGGTGAATGGAATTTTAATGGTTTTGTGGTTTCTGATTGGGGTTCAATTGGAGAAATGATCAATCATGGTTATGCTAAAGATAATAAACAAGCTTCTGAAATTGCTGTCATAGCAGGTTCAGATATGGACATGGAATCCAATGCGTATGTTGAAAATTTAGTAAACTTGGTTCGTGAAGGTAAAGTTAGTGAAAGCCTTATCGATGATGCTGCAGGACGAATTCTAAAAGTTAAATT
>CALPLL020000086.1 GCA_943324395.2 Rhizobium sp. Q54 | reverse complement strand
ATTTGGTTTATACCAATGAAGTTATCGGAAATATTATGCAGTCTTATCCAGTAATTCCTCTATTTTCTGTATTGTATATAATTGCAGGAATTGTAACTTATTTTATAGTTCAAAAGTCAAAAAATTATATTGAAGAAATACCAACTTTTATAGAAAAACTGAAGATTTCCGGGGTTTATTTGGCATTATTTATTATTTCTTTATTGGCAATTCCTTTTCTTTCCAATAAAGAAAATTCAGACAATATTTTTGCGAATGAGCTACAAGCAAATGGAATTTATAAGTTCTACAAAGCCTTTATGAATAGCGAATTAGACTATTTTAAATTTTATAAAACCATTCCAAGCGAACAAGCTTATACTTTACTGCACAATCAAATTCCGGGTTCTCAAAATGAATCTACTTTAAGAAATATAAATAGCAATTCTTCCGAAATTCATAAAAACGTTGTCTTAATTACCATCGAAAGTTATAGCGCAGAATTTATGGAAATGTACGGAAACGAACAAAAAATAACACCTTTTCTTGATAGTTTAGCAACGAAAAGTATGGTTTTTTCTAATTTATATGCTGTTGGAAATAGAACCGTACGCGGATTAGAAGCGGTAACTTTGTGCTTACCTCCTACTGCTGGTGAAAGTGTGGTAAAACGCGAAGACAATAAAAACAAATTTTCAACAGGAAACGTGTTTAAACAAAAAGGATATAATGTAAAATATCTTTATGGTGGCGATGCATTTTTTGACAATATGCAAGATTTCTTTGGTGGCAATGGTTACGATATTGTAGATAAAAAAACATTCAAACCTAATGAAATCATTTTTCAAAATATATGGGGTGTTTGTGATGAAGATATGTACAACAAAGCAATAAATGTTATGAATTCTGAATTCAAACAAAACAAACCGTTTTTTAATCACATCATGACGGTTAGTAACCACAGACCTTTTACGTATCCAAATGGTAAAATAGATATTCCTGGCGATGCTAAATCACGAGAAGGCGGTGTGAAATATACCGATTTTGCAATGAGAGAATTTTTTAATTTAGCCAAAAAACAACCTTGGTTTAACAATACTGTTTTTGTAATTATAGCCGATCACTGCGCTTCAAGCGCGGGAAAAACAGAACTTCCAGTGGATAAATACAGAATTCCTGCTATGATTTATAGTCCTGGTTTTATCCAACCAACACATTTTAATACTTTGATGTCTCAAATTGATATTATGCCAACCGTTTTTGGATTGCTTAATTTCAACTATCAAAGTAAATTTTATGGTCAAGATGTACTTAAATCTGATTATAAACCAAGAGCATTGATAGCAACTTATCAAAATTTAGGATTGATTAAAGACAACGTTTTAACTATTATATCACCAAAACAAGAAGTAAAACAATTGAAATTGTCATTAATTCCAAATCCAAAAGTAGCAAGTGAATTTCAACTATTTTATGATCAAAAACCAATTGCAACACCAAGAAAAGATTTAGAAAACGAAACGATTTCTTATTATCAAACGGCTTCGGAAATGCTTAAGAATAAAAAATATCAAAAATAGTTTACAACATACCGTTGTATTTTCTAAGGAACCATTCAGAAGCAAGAGAAATTATTAAAATAATTAGCAACCAAATCCAATCTATCAAAGGAATTTTCTTAATAATAGATTTTTGCACGGATTTATACTCCTCATTTTCTAAAAGTGATTTTATTAATAAATCAACTTTATCTGTAAATATTACTTGTCCTTTCGTTTGGTTTGCTAATTGAGTTAATTTTGCTAAATCAGGATTTACAAATTGCTTTTCGATATCAAAATCTAATATTTCAAAAGAACCATTGTAAACAGAATTTGAATTAAGCTCTTTAACAATAAAGTCATATTTACCAACTTCCAAGCCATCTAAATTTACTTTAAAATCGGAGTTAGACTTCAATAAATCATAAGATTTTTTTGCCTTTGATTTTCTACTTACAATAGTAATATTCAAATTGGCTTTAGCATCAAACTCGTAGTTTTTATTGAAATACTGAGCAGAAATTTCAATCGCATCTCCAGAATTATAAAAACCTTCGTGTTTAACTACCAATGATTTTTTAGAAGTATTTGATGCCAAATATTGAATTATCTTATCTATAAAAGTATCGTATTTTTCATATGATTTTGTATCTACGTGACTTTGTAAACGCCACTTCCAGCTATTTTCACCTAATAAATAAGCAGTTCTTTTTCCTTGATTTTCTGAGAATGCAAGAAGTGGTGAATTCGTATTTATGTTTCTAACAAATGAACCCAATAGAACATTTACATTCGCAGAAGTGGTAACAACTCCAAAGGGATTTTCCAAAGGCGAAAATTGACTAAATCCAATATCGTCCAAAGCAAATAAATTAAAATCATCTTTATATTCGGCAATATAGTCTTCTGATTGGGAACTCATTTTAAAAAACAAATCTTTTTGTTGCTGGTTCAAATAATTAAAATCCGTCTTTGTTCCAGTAATAATAAAAGTGTTTAATCCTAAATCTTTATTGCTTTCAAAAAACGATTTAAATTCAGAAGTTGGTTGATATAAAATGGCAATATTATATTTATTTAAATCACTGATTTCTTTAGGTTTGATAAGCGTTACTTTTCGCTGAACATTACTTTCAATTGACCTTTTTAAAGCACCTAAATCTGGGTGGTTAAATGAAGAAATTAAAGCAATCTCCGTTTTTTGATCAATAACTTCAACTGCAAAATTATAATTGTTATTAAAGCTATTTTTCTCTTTCTCTTGTGAGGATAAATTTGCTTTATATACTTGAATTCCAGTTTTATTTGCCGGTAAAAGAGCAGTCATTATTATCGATTTCTTGGAAGGAGAAAATGATACTTTTTGAGAATTTAAAACAGTATTTCCTTGAGAAATAGTAAAATTTGAAGTAATTGCTTTTGTACCTGTATAATTAAGAAATATCTCTACTGGGAATTTATTTTTTAAAAAAGCATATTTATTAGCATTCAATTGACTAATTCTTAAATCTAAATTGGTCGTTGTATCACCCAAAATTATTGGGTAAACTTTATTATTAGGATCGAATGAATAAACATAATCGTTACCAGTAGTTTGATTACCATCAGTGATTAAAACAGTAGGAAAAAATGAGTTTTTATTGATGCTTTTTACATTCTTAGCTACTTCATCAATATTAGTTTGATTTCCTTTAAAATCAAAATTATCTGAACTTTCAAAATCGGAATCGAAGCGATACGTTTGAATATCAAATTTTTCTTTCAATTCAGAATTTGAAATCAATTTCTCATATAATTCTATAGAAGTTTTTGTAGCATTTAAATCAGAAATGGAACTCGAATTATCAACTGAAATAACCAAAGGCGTTTTTACAATTTCCAGCGTTTTATTTGAAATAATTGGGTTTATCAATAAAAGTAAAACGCAAAATACAGTTGTAAAACGTAATAAAGCCAAAACCAAATGTACTTTCAATTTGATTTTAGCTTTATAATAATAGTTGTAATATGAATAAGTACCAGCTATTAATAGGGATAAAAAAATTAATAGAATGGTATTTGTAGTCATTTATAGTTGTTGAAAATTGATGAATTATGTTAGCATTCCTCCACAAACATTCAATACTTGACCTGTTACAAATGAGCTCATATCGGATGCAAAAAACAAACAAGCATTTGCAACATCTTCAGTTGAGCCGCCGCGTTTCAGTGGAATTCCTTCTCTCCAACCTTTAACCACGTCTTCATTTAATTTTGCAGTCATTTCAGTTTCAATAAAACCAGGAGCAATAACATTACAACGAATATTTCTTGATCCTAACTCTAATGCAACTGATTTTGAAAACCCAATTACACCCGCTTTTGAAGCAGAATAGTTGGTTTGTCCAGCATTTCCTTTAACACCAACAACACTGCTCATATTAATAATTGAACCCGAACGTTGTTTTAAAAAGGTCTTTTGAATTGCTTTTGTCATATTAAAAACAGACTTCAAATTCACGTCTATTACTTTGTCAAAATCCTCCTCAGACATACGCATTAATAGGTTGTCTTTAGTAATTCCAGCATTATTTATAAGAATATCAACTGTTTCAAAATCCACCAAAACAGCATCTACAAAAGCTTGAGCTTCATTGAAATCAGAAGCGTCCGATTGATATCCTTTAGCCTTTACGCCCATTCCATTAAGTTCTTTTTCTAAAGCCATAGCCGACTCAACCGATGAACTATAAGTAAACGCAATGTTTGCACCATTTTTAGCGAAAATTTCCGCAATTCCTTTACCAATTCCCCTGCTCGCACCAGTAATAATGGCAGTTTTTCCTTGTAATAATTTCATGTCTTTAATTTTATTTATTCGAAGCTATTTCCTGCTGTCATTCCAATCCTCGCTAAAAAGCTCGGGATTTTCCCTTCCATCAGGGCTAAAATATTTAGGCCAAATATATGACAATTACTTTTTTAAAAAAAATTCAATCCAAAATTCAAGGGATACTATTAATAAACAATAAATTTTCATAGTATTGCATTATGGCATTAGATAATAAAGACTTCGAAAAATTATACAATCAATACAATGTGTTGGTTTATAATTTAGCGCTCAATTATCTACAAAACATTGAAGATGCTGAAGAAATTACTCAAGATGTCTTTATTCAAATCAACAATTCGCTAAGTAATTTTCAAGAGAAGTCTTCCCTTAAAACATGGATTTACCGAATTACAATCAATAAATGCCTTGATTTTATCAAACATAAAAATAGCCAAAAACGGTTTTTTATATTTGGAAAAAAGAGCCAAAATGAATTTGAAATTAGTAACGTTTCGAATTTTGAACATCCTGGAATTTTGCTAGAAAATAAAGAAAAATCCAAATTACTTTTCGAAATAATTAATGAATTGGGTGAAAATCAAAAAACAGCATTTCTACTTTCAAAAGTTGACGGATTGAGTAATCCTGAAATTGCTGAAATAATGAAACTCAGTGTTTCATCTGTAGAATCATTAGTTTTTAGAGCAAAATCTATCTTAAAAGAAAAAATTTCAAACAAATTTAAAGAATATCGCAAGAAAAAAAATTAATATACGTCTAAAGTAATATGAAATCTGAAAATTGGACCCTCGAAATAATGGAAAGTACTAACGGAATGGTAAAAGTCCATCCTAGTAAATTACTTTTCGATAAAATTCAAAACAGAATTAATTTAGAAAATAAAGTTTCTAGTAAATGGATTTTCGTTGCTGCTGCTACATTCGCACTTTTAATTTCAATTAATATAAAATTATTAAAGTCAAGCCTCATTAAATCATCCTCTCAAAAAGAAACTGTTATTTCAACAATTTCAAATACGAATCAATTATATTAAGAAATGGATAAATTTAAATTACTAACTTATTCTGTAATTGGGCTTGTAATATTAAATATAGGAATTATTAGTTTTCTTTATTTATCAAGTCCAAATTCAAAACGAAATGATTTAGGAAGAAAACCTAAAGATATTATTATCGAAAAATTACATTTTGATTCCAATCAAATAAAAAAATATGAGGATATTATTAAAGTATATAGAAACTCAATTGATTCTTTAAATAATAATAATAGAGATATAAAAGCCGAATTATACGCTCAATTGAAACAGCCAACTGTAAATACTAATATTAAAGACAGTTTAATCCAATTGACATTGGTAAACCAAAAAAGAATTGAAGAAGCGAATTTTAAACATTTTCAAGATATAAAAAGTATTTGTACAAAGTCACAAATTGAGAATTATAATTCATTAACAGAAGAATTAGAAAAATTGTTTTCAAATCAAAATAGAAAGCCACGTCAAGAATTTATGCGTCCTCCAAGACCTTATTTTGAAAATAAAGATAATAAGGGAAAATCGAATTTTCCACCCCCACCTCCCAGACCAATGGACGAACATCGACCACCTCCTCCACCAAGAGATTGGGATCACCCTAGAGGGTCAAGAGAAGGTAATAGACCGCCACCGCCACACTGGGATCATGATAGACCGGGAAGACCTGGTGACGAAAATCGTCCTCCACCTCCACCAAGAGATTTTGATGAAAATTAAATATCTACATATTTTTGTATTTACTCTATTTTTTCACTGGGCATATTCTCAAGAAAAAAAAGATAATTTTTCCTTGCAGTTTAAAATTAAATACGAAAACGAATCTCTAATTCAAAATAAGAAATACATTTCTTTATCAAAAGACACCTTGCAATTTGAAACATTTCGTTTTTATGTGTCAAATTTAAAATTCATTTTAAATGATAATTCTGAGATTGTAGAGGATAATAGTTATCACTTAATTGACATTGATGAACCCAGTTCTCAGTTAATTTCAATTTCTAAAAAATCTAATAAGCAAATTAAAAGAGTAGTATTTTCGTTAGGAATTGATAGTACAGCTAGTGTTTCTGGAGCTTTATCTGGGGATTTAGACCCAACAAAAGGAATGTATTGGGCATGGCAAAGTGGTTATATTAACTTTAAAATAGAAGGAAAAAGTTCCAGTTGTAAAACTCGAAATAATGCATTTCAATTTCACGTTGGTGGTTATTTAAAACCAAATTATGCAATTAGAACTATTGAATTAAATACAAAAAATTCTAATTTTGAGGTTGTTATTGACCTTGCTCAATTATTTAATCAAATTAAATTATCAGAAATAAATAGCATTATGATTCCTGGATCAAAAGCTTCGGATATTGCTGATAAAGCCAAATTAATGTTCTCGATTTCAGAATTTTCGCCAAATGAAAAGTAAAAACATATTTATTATATTAATTGGATGCGTTTTAGTTTTCTCGCTTGCATTTACATTTTTAAGACCTACTCCAATTTATTTTCAAATTCCCAAAGGTTGGCCTAAACCCAACTATGACTTTTCAAAAAATCCACTTACAGAAGAGGGATTTCAATTGGGAAGAAAATTATTCTACGATCCGATTTTATCCAAAGACTCCACTATATCATGCGCAAGTTGCCATTTACAAGCTACAGGATTTACCCATGTTGACCATTCTTTAAGTCATGGAATTGATGGGAAAATTGGAACAAGAAATTCTATGACGATGATGAATTTAGCTTGGTCAAAAACTTTTATGTGGGATGGTGGCGTGAATCATTTAGATGTACAGCCATTAAATCCTATAACCAGTTCGGTTGAAATGAATGAAACTTTGGCAAATGTTGTTCAGAAACTTCAAAAAAGTGACAAATACAAATCGTTATTTTTCGCTGCCTTTGGAGATGAAAATATTACAGGCCAGCGGGTTTTAAAAGCACTTTCCCAATATGAATTAATGCTTGTTTCTTCCAATTCAAAATACGATAAAGTAAAACGGAAAGAAGCTTTATTTACTGAGCAAGAACAAAATGGTTATCAATTATTTAAAAATAATTGTGCTTCTTGTCATACAGAACCCTTATTTACAAATGGAAAATATGAAAATAATGGAATTCCGTTAGATACTACTTTAAACGATATTGGAAGACAAAGAATT
>CALPLL020000085.1 GCA_943324395.2 Rhizobium sp. Q54 | reverse complement strand
TCTACATGGTATTCTTGTGGTTTTAATTCCAATTCGGAGTAAATAACAGTACCTCTTAGATCTTTAATTTCATAATCATAGTAGGCTATATCTCCTTTTCTTGGTCGCAAAGTATCTTGATCATTTTTACTTTCATATACATACCAATATCCTTTTTTGGATGAGATATAATTGGAGTCGGGATTACTTTTTATTATCGAATCGATTTTGGATTCTTCGGAAGCAATTAGTTTTTTATTTCTAGCAGCAGATTCTTTTAAAAAAGTCCCTGAAGATTGAGAGATTGGTCTTCTCGCTTTTTGCTGACTACAACTCAAAACGAATAATACAGTTATTAATATTGGTACTATATTTTTAATTAGTTTCATTTAAATCTATATTTTGAGTTATTAATTCTTCAAATTTATTAATAGTTTCTTGTAATGACAAATCTGATTTTCCACCTGCAGCGTTTATATGTCCGCCACCACTAAAATGATCTCTAGCAAATTGATTTACATCAAAATTTCCCTGAGATCTAAACGAAATTTTAATGATATTTTCTTCTTTATTTTCTATAAATATTGCTGCAAAAACAATTCCTTTTATAGTCAATCCATAATTTACAATTCCTTCTGTATCGCCTTTAACATGATTAAATTCGTCTAGTTCAGATTGTTTAAGGGAAATATAGGCAGTGTGGTATTTTTCCATCACTTTCATATTTTGCAAAGCTCGACCAAGTAATTGAAGTCGATTATAGGAATTGTTATCGAATAATAGGTTGGGAATGGTTGTGTTTTCAGCACCTAAATCGATTAATTCAGCAACTATTCGGTGTGTTCTACCAGTAGTTTTTGGATACCTAAAAGAACCAGAATCGGTTAATATTCCAGTATACAAGCAAGTCCCAATAGTTTTATCTATTAACGAGGTATGTTCTAAAAATTCTATGAAATTATAAACCATTTCACATGTTGAGCCAAAATCTGTGTCTGAATAAGTAAATTCAGCATAAATATCTGGTTTTTGATGATGGTCTATCATTACAAATGGGCATTTAGCTTCTTGTAATACAGTTTCCATTTCGCCAACTCGATGCAGCGCATTAAAATCTAAGGTAAAAATTAATTCAGCTTCATTTATAATTTTTGTTGTTTCTGATTTATGCTTTTCATAAATCAAAACTTTATCTGCTGCAGGAAGCCAATTTAAAAAATCTGGAAATTCATTAGGAGAAATCACAACAACTTCGTGGTTTAATTTTAACAAAAAGTGATACAAACCCAATGTAGAACCCATCGCGTCTCCGTCAGGATTTCGATGAGGAACGATTACAATCTTTTTAGGATTTGATAAAAGTGATTTTATCTTATTGATGTCAAAATTTTTCATAGGATGCGAAGTTACATTTTTTTCACAAAATAGAAACAATTTAACATGTTCTTACCAATTTTATTTTGCAATATTTAGCCCAAGCCAAACCGCAAATAATCCTGTTATTATGCTCAATCCGATGTAAAGAAAAGCTATTCCAGATTGGTTGTTTTGAAGTAGGTTAATGTTTTCAAGGCCAAATGTGGAAAAAGTGGTGTAACCACCGCAAAATCCTGTAATGAAAAACCATTTGATATTGGAGTTAACCAAATCATTTTTTTCTAATATTGAAATTGCAATACCAATTAAAAAACAACCTAGAACATTGGTTATTAAGGTTGCTAATGGAAAAACAGATGCGTAATATTTTTGTACTATAATTGAGGTCAAATATCTAAAAGCACTTCCAATTCCTCCTCCTATAGCGATTAATAATAAAGTTCTAATCATAAAAAATTACTTAGAAGTGGCTATGACAAAATTCAATTTTAATTTAACACCAATTTGCATTAAATCTACTAAATCTTGCACTTTATTATCGGCTGGAACTCTAAGAACTACTGTTTTATCACCAGAAATAGATGTTTTTTCAAGTAACATCTGCTCTAAATTTTCAAACGCAACTTCTTGCTTGTCAATATAGTATAATTTATCTGCTGTAACTGACAAACTAATATGGTCTTTATTTGTACTTTCGTTTGAGGCAGCTTTTGGCAACGTCAATTTAATTACGTTTGGATTTGCTAATGTTGATATAATTAGAAAAAACAAAAACAAAAAGAACATAATATCACTCAATGAAGAGGTGGGAATTTCAGCATGAAATCGCTTATTTCTTTTAATTGCCATATTATGGTTGTTGAATTACGTTGATAATATCTAATGTTTGTTTTTGAACTTTTAATGAAAATTGATCTATCATCATGTTAAATAAGTGATACGCTGAATAGGCAACAACACCTACTACAAGACCTGCGCCGCTACTAATCATTTTTTCATATAAACCTCCTGAAATGGTTTGGATATTTAAATTTCCTGTATTTGAAATGGTATGAAATATTTTTATTACCCCTGAAATTGTTCCGATAAAACCTAGAATTGGAGCGATACCAGAAATAAGTCCTAAATAACCCAATCCTTTTTCCATTTCAGCGATTTCTACATTTGCAGTTTTTTCCATCACCGATTCAATTTCGCTGATTGGTCTGCCTATAATTGAAATACCACTTTTAATGATATTGCCAGAAGCTGTATTTCCGCGACCACACATCATAATAGCATTATCTATTTTTCCTGATTTTAATTGGATTCTAACATCATTAATCATGTTTTCGTCCTGTCTTGTTGCTTTTTTAATTGATAGGTACCTTTCCACAATTACATAAATACAAAAGAAAAGTAAAATAATAATTGGAATAATCATTATCCCACCTTTAAGTAAAAAATCTAAATAAGATACCGAGTCGGTTGTGGCAGTTGTAGAATTTGCATTTGCAGCAGCATTAGAAACGGTGTCAGAAACGACTGTTGAGGATTGAAGTAAAAAATTTAAAAACATAGTTGTTGATTGTGTTTAGTAAGATTACAAATTTCAATATTTTTTTTTAAAGTTATAATAAAAAGTAATTATTTTTCTTTGAAAAATTGTATTTATATAAATGAAACGATTTTTTTAAATTATTAGTATTTTTAATATTTAAAATTAAAATTTTTGATTTACAAGAAAAATACTATAAGTTTATTATATTTGAATTCTCAAATTTAAAATTAAATAACCAGTTAAATTTTTCGATTATGAAAATAAAATTACTTTACTCATTTTTGTTTTTTGTTTCTGTTGTGTTTTCAAATTTAGCCCAAACTTCTGATAAAGAAGCTGCAGCACGTAATTGGATAAATGAACACACAAAGGAGTTGAACATACAGCCGTTTCACAATTTTAAACTAACATTTGTTAGAAAAGGATTAGCGGGTGAAACATTACGTTTCCAACAAATGCTTAATGACGTTCCTGTATACGATTCTGAAATTGTCGTTAATTTTGTTGAAGGTAATAATGTTGCCTTTTCATCAAATAATTATGATGCATCAATTGCAAAAATTGATACAAACCCATCAATTACTAGCGCTTCAGCAATTGCAATTTCAAATCAAGCCTTAAAATTTAAAGGAACTATTACTTATCAAGATTCTAAATTATGTGTAGTTAAAATGGAACAAAACACTGTATTAGTATATAGAGTAGTAACTAATGCGTTTGACAAAACAGGAAGTTGGGAAGTCATGATTGATGCCAAAACTGGTGCTGTTTTAAGTCAAAAAGATATTGCGATTTATCATAAAGATAAAAAAAAAGAAAAAGTAAAAAAGAGAAACCCAAACACTAAATTAACTACTCCAAATTCTTTCGTACCTGGAGCTGCAAAAGTATTTATTCCAGATCCACTTTCTAAAGATAGAGTTGCGTATGCGGGAAATTATGTTGATAATAATGATCTGACTAATGCTGAGTTTGATGCCGCAAGAACACAAGTAGTTCTGCCTGAAATTGAGTTATTAAATGGTGTTTATAAATTGAAAAGTACTTTTGTTGAAATTAAAGATTTGACAGCTCCCTCTAGTGGATTATTTACACAATCTACCCCGAATTTCTTCTTTGATAGAGAGAACGATGGTTTTGAAGCAGCAAATGCATTTTATCACTTGGATAATAGCATGCGATATATAAATAATACATTGGGTATTAGATGTGTTCCTTTAACCAATTCAGGAGTTTTATTTTTTGATCCATCTGGAGCAAACTCTGCTGATAATTCCTACTATACAGCAGGAACTCTTAACTTCGGTGAAGGTGGAGTTGATGATGCTGAAGATGCCGATGTAGTTTTACATGAAATGGGTCATGGAATTCACGATTGGATTTCCGGTGGTCACGCATCGAGTTCAACAGGATTAGGTGAAGGTAGTGGTGATTATTGGGCTGTTTCTTATAGTCGTAGTTTGAACCAATGGACTACAGCCGATACTGCAAATAATTGGGTTTTCAGTTGGGATGGTCATAACGAGTTTTGGGCTGGAAGAGTTACCAATTATACTAGAACGTATCCTCAAACAGGAGCAACAAATACAGCAATTCACACCTATGGTCAAATATGGGCTACAACATTAATGAAAATTTTCGATGTTATTGGAAGAACAAAAATGGACAAGGCTTTCCTTGAAGGACTTGCTTTGACTAATGGCACCTCGACACAACCTTTAGCTGCAACCGCAGTTAGACAAGCAGCTATAAACATGAATTATCCTTGTGCTGATATTCAAACAATGACCGATAAATTTAATGCTGCAGGGTATGCATTGGCAGCACTTCCAGTATCAATGGGAGTTATTGCTAATCAAACTGTGAATGCCGATACAGCAAATACGTATACTATACCTAATTATAGTACTCTTGCTAATGCAATTTCTGTTGGATGTGCCGCAACTGTAACGCAATCGCCTGCAATTGGAACTTCAGTTACTCCAGGAGTATATACTATTACAGTGACTGCTACTTTAGGGGCTTCAGTTGTTTCCAGAACATTTACTTTAACAGTGGTTTCCTATTTATCAACTGTTGATTTTGTAAAAAACAATATCACTATTTATCCAAATCCGGCTAAAAATTTGATTACGATAAAAGGGGATTTTAATGGTTTAGAAAATATTACTATTTTGAATTTGTTAGGGCAAAAAGTAATGGAGAAAGCTCTTATTTCCAACGAAGAGAAAATTGATGTTTCTTCTCTTTCAAATGGAGTTTATACTATTTACTTTAACAATATCAAAGCAGGTCGTAAATTCATTAAAGAATAAATCTTAATAAAAATTCGATTAAAACCACAATGTTTAGTTGTGGTTTTTTTTTGAAATAAATCATTTAATTATTAATCAACGGTTTAAGTTTATTCTAAAATTCTGATTTTATTTTCCTAAATTTGCCCATTAGATTAATAGTTATTTTCAATAGTCAAAATCGAAATTTGAAAATGGCATTTATTCAAACACAACACAACACACAACTTTACATTTGCTCATGCAACACAATATATAGTTCTTATATTTTTAAATATACTGATAATCAAATATATATAATTTTAGTGTTTCAAAAATATGACATAAAATACTAAAAAAGTTTCCCACTTCTTTCCCACTTTATAAAAAAACCATTACATTTGGCTTTCTAATTAAATAATTATGAAGGTAAGTGTAGTATTTTCCAAAAAGAATAAAACTGATTTGAAAGGATATCTTTTTATTACTTATGTCAAAAGAGATAGGGGTATAGTTGAAAAGAAAAAAGTTAGTTTAGATTATTCTTTATCTAAAGATGATTTTGATAAATACTTCAATAAAAGTTTTAATCAATTTACACCTAATCGTAAAATCGATTTTAAGGAGATTAATGCTAAGATAAAAGAGAAAATGGATTTTAATCCTTTTGTTATTAAAGTTGAAAAAGAGCATTATAAGTTTTTGGAATATATGCAGAATAGAAAAAAGTTGAAAAATAATTATTCAACTATAAATACCTATGATAGCAGTTCTAATATGTTTAAAAAATTTCTATATGATAAACATAAAATTATTGATATAGATTTTCATTACATTGATGGAGATTTTATTATTGAAATGGAAAATTTTTTTAGTAAAGAGGGATTGCAATTTTCTACAATTAGATTTTATTTTAATAATTTTTCTACAATTTTCAATAATGCAATTAAAAATAATGTTTATGTAGGAAAAAATCCATTTAATGACCATAAGATCCAAGTAAGTCCTAAACCTAAAAAAATACTCTCTGATGATGATGTGAAAAAATTAATTAATATCAAAAAAGGGGATTTGTATTTTATAGAATCAAGGATGTTTCTTTTCTCAATGTTTGCAAATGGACTAAGATGTTCAGATATGATGTTGTTGAAATATGAAGATATTAAAAATGAGTATATAGAATATTTTCAAATTAAAACAAAAATACCAATGGTTGTGAATTATAGTGTTGAGGTTATTTTTATCTTATTAGATTTATTTGATATGCCTGAAACTTATAATAAACTCGAACAAGAAATGATGATACATAAGCCGGAGATTATTCCATATAGACTTGCTAAAAGAAGATTGTTAAGAAAATTAAAGGATAATAAAGTAGATGAAGATTATGATTTATATTATGGATTTTATTTAAAACCTAATGACAAGGAATCTAAAATAATTATTGATGAATTAGTAAGAGTTGAAAAGGATATAAATCTTCATTGTAAAAGAAAAATTAACCAATATTTAAAGAACAAAGACAAGCAAAGTCTATTGTTTAAAGATTTTGTTAAGTCAGATTGTTTTAAAAATTTTGACAAGAGCAAGCCTATGAATGAAGAACAATTTAAAACCTATAAAAGTAGATATACCTCTTATAATGCTAAATTAAAAAGATTGTCTAAACACTACAGATTATCAGTTGAAGACATTACTACACACGTTTCTCGTTTTACATTTACTAATGTATTATTAGAAATAGCTGGGATTAATTTAAACGATATTAGAATTGCATTAGGACATACTAACTTAGCAACCACACAAAAGTACATACAAACAGGTTTTGATTTTAAAAAGTCAGATTTAGTAAATAGTGAAATTAATTATAAGTATAGAAGAGGTTAGTCTTTGTCAATCTGAAAGGTATAATCAATAATGATTTTTAAGGATTTGCTTTTGTATATACTTGCATATACAAAAGCGCTTTAACTCTATAAAAAATCCACCTCAACAAAATCCACCATTTTCATCTTTATATATAATTTATACTGATTTGAATCAGCAAAAAATATATTTTGATTATGAAAAAGAAAACCCATTTACAAACAAGCTTTATAAAGTTTTTGATTGAGAAGTACGAAAGTGAAATTCAAGAACTACCTGATGAAGAAACCAATATTCCAAATAAAAAAGTAGTTGATGATTTTGATAAAATAATCAATGGTGATGAAGCACAAGAAGAAATTCAAGATGAGGTACAAGAAGAGCCAGAAAACGATGATGAAAATATAGAAGACCTCATCAAAGAATATAGATTCTTGGAAAAAAAATACAAACTAAAATCAAATGGTTACATTCCTACTAAACGAAGATAAAAAGTACTACGATATTGAAACGATGAGGTTCGTCTTACAAGTTCCCAAGGC
>CALPLL020000084.1 GCA_943324395.2 Rhizobium sp. Q54 | reverse complement strand
TTTCTGAAATACATCTAGTTAACTCGAATAAAGCATTGGTTTTTGAGGTTCGATATTTTCTATTTTTGATCGAATAATGAAACCCCTCTGGAAACACTAAATATTGGAACTTTCGTTTTTTATTGTAATCTAAAGAACTATAGAATTTACTGGGGTTGAGGGCTATTTTTAAGAAATAATTTATTGCTTTTTCATGGTTCGATATTTTTGTTGGCAAATAATCCAGTTCTTTTGTTTTTTGAATTATTGCCTCATTAATTTTTTGGCTTTGTCTTTCAAAAATATCTTTAGAAATTTCATTAATTGCATACCGATATTCCATTTTATCATAACTTTCTTTCAAGTTATTTAATTCAAAAGAAGCAAGTCTTTTTTTCTCCGAAAGGTTAGACATCTCATCATCTATTATTTTTTTGAGTTGTACAGAAAACAAATCTTTCAATTGCCCAGAAAAACTAAACTGTTCTAAAACTTCGCAAAATTGTTCGTGTAACCCTGCACTTAAAGATTTTTTTGAACTTGAAGCGTTAACGGTTTTATGGCAGGAATTACATTTGTAGTAATAAATGTTTTTTGACTTGTTAAGATAAGAGGTCATGGTGTCATCACAGTCGGAACACATAAGAAATTTAGGAGCTAAAGGTGTTTCTTCCTTTCCAGCTATTTTGACTACACCAAACTGCTTTGAACCTTCGAGAATTCGTTGCAATTGATTATATTCTTTTACCGATATCATTGGCTCCCATGAACCCTTAACAATTCGTCCTTCCAATAGAGAATTGAATATTCTTCCAGTATAAAACGGATTACGCCAAATCTCAGAAATCCTTTGTTTTCTCATTTGAACTCCTTTTGAATTTAACCAATTTATAATTTCAGAATCGGTATAAGATTTATAAATTTTTAATTTGAAAGCTTCCTTTAAAAATTGACCTTCTGTATTAATTTTAATTTCTTGAAATGCTTGAACTTTTGTTGGGTCTGAAACTCGTGGACCATAATGGTCGTAACCTCTTGGCGTTTTCCCAAATACTTTTCCATTTTCCAATGCGTTTATTAATCCCGGAATAACGGTGTCCTGGCGGTTAAAATTTTCCTTTTGAGCATATAAAAGTTGAGTTGAAAATTCATTTTCAGCTCTTTCGTTAAATGTATGGTTGTCTGTACTTACAGAATAAAGGAAAACATTAAACTCTTTCCTAAGTCGAACAAATAGTTGAATGTGTTCCGCCCCTGCTCTTCCAAATCGACTAGGAGACCAAATAAGAATCATTTTTGGACGTTTAGAAACAGTAGTTTTCTTTATCCTGTCCATTAGTTCTTTTAGCGTGCTTTGGGTATTGATTCGTTTAGAACTTTCATATTCGGCATCAAACTCTTGGGTAATGATTAACTGATTCTCCTTTGCAAACGCTTTAATTTTGTTCACTTGTGTTTCAATACTCCCATTGTTCACAAATTGGTCTTTAGTTGACACGCGTGTATATGACCAAACTACGGAATTTTTAAAATCGTTAAGTGTTAAGTTTTTCTTTTTCATTTTTATATTGCTCGTAAATTATTTTGGTAAACTCATATAACTGTTTTGAAAATTCAAATGAATCTTCTTCTTTAAGCACTTCTTTTAATATTGGTGCAATTGCTATTAGCTCTTTATAATCTAATAAGTAATCGCTTTCATTGGGTTCTGAAAATTTTTGGCCCATATCGTATTAATATAAATACGGGCTGGATTTTCAGGAACCGAACAGGTGGTACATTTGGCATTTGATTAGTTCTTAATTGTTATCTTATAATTTCCTTGAGCTCTAGGTTCTATCATTATTTTTGAACCTAATGGCAGTTTATTAGTTAAGAAAAACTTAGCTAAATCTTCAGGTTGTTTATGTTCCTCAGTAATTTTGGTGATTTTTGCCGAACCATTTTGTTGTAATTCGATTTCTAATAACTTTGGCTTATCAAAAAACAACACTCTTCGAATTTGGTTTTCTATAGAAGATAAATACTCCAAATCTGTATTGCTCTTTCCAATTTCAATTCCAACTAGTTTTGAAATTAGAGGAAGGAACGGAATAACTATTAAGGTTTCACCAAAATACAAATTGTTCAAATCAGCTGTCAAACCAATATTGCTAAAATTAAAAGAATGTTCGCCTGTCTTAGGACAATAAATCAATGAAACAACACTTCTATTTGAAATCAAACAACTTTTAAATGCATCAGTAAAAGGATTTATTTCTTTTCTGAAAATTGTGTTCATTACGTGATCAGACTTTATTAACTCTCCAATTGACTTTTTTTCAGATAAATCTAAATCTACAGAATTAAGTGCTTCTTTAAAAACGCCATCTGCATATTTTTTTTCAAATGGAACTACCCAAATGTTATTTGAAAGACTTTCTAATTTTTTAGTGCTTACACCTATATTTGATAACTCATTAATAATTAATATCCAAAGAGCCTCAGACATATTCATATATCCTTTTTTTTCTTTTACGAAAAAAGGTAAAACATTACAATTTCTCCAATAATTAAATTGTCTTGCGGTTATGCCTAAATTTTCAGGTAAAAAGCAATCGTTTGAAATTAATCGGCCTATTTTTATTCTCTCATTTTTGTTCATAAATCAAATTATTTTTTGTAATTTAAGTAAATATAAGATAACCAGTTGGTAAATATATAAATTTTTTTATATATTTGAAAAAAATTTAAAGGATATTTTTATGATAAAGAAAAATTCAAACAAGCAAAGGTTTTCTAATAGAACCTATCCACAAAAGTTATGTAAAAAACCCGACTGCAACTTGGAATTTGTACCAACAGATGGAAGACAGGTTTATTGTAATGCCCAACATCGCATTGACAGTAACAATGATAAAAGAAAAGTTGTTGATGAAATTGAAAGTGATTTCAAAAAAAAAGCAAAAAAAAATAAACAGATTATGATAAAAATTAAGGAAAGTATTAATTATATCAAATCGGGAGTTACAAATAAAAGCCTATTACTCTATGAGGGCTTTGAATTTCCTATTTATCATAGAAAACAAATTGATTCAGATACAAATCGTGAAATCCAAATTTGTTATGATTATGGGTTGATTTTAATTGATGCAAAAAACGATAATTATATAATAGAAAAAATACCCAACAAATGAAATTAAGAGACTTGACGACCGCAGAATCATTTCCTCTTGCTTATCAGCAAGATTTATTAAAAATACAATCAGAGCATTTTGTAAACAAAATTATCACAACTGGAAATTTTGAAATTGGTTATGAAAATATGCCAGTCGACTTTCCTTCTGCTACAGATAATTTACCAATTATTTTAAACTCAAAACCTCCCCAATTATTAATTTTAACTTATCTGAAAAATAATTGGATGCCCTTGCTTGCTTTCGGAATTGTTGTTGCAGGTTCTGTTACTTTGTACTGTAAATTAAAGCAGAAAAAAGAGAAAAAATCTGGCGTAACTAAAAATCCAAAAACCATTTATTACAACCTGCCCAAAAAATCAATTTAAGTCAATAAAAATTGATAAAAATCAATTAAAATTATTGTATTTATTTACAAATCAATACGTAACTATTTATAATTTTAAATTATAAATAGATACGTATATTTGATATTTACGAATAAAAATGTATTACATTAATCTTATCGCTAAAAATTATTTTTATACTACTGTAATTTAAATAACATCACCTTACAAGTTATAATCATAATTAACCATTATTCCCCAACTTTCATTTAATCGAAGTTCACTGTAGTCGGCGTCAAAATTTATACTGTGAATTTTTGCTCCATTGCTTAAGTGAAAACGGGCTACAGAACCTTCCCAAGATTCTAAATATTGCCTTACGATTGATTCGTCAGGTTTGCTTTTAAGATGAGTTTTCATTGACGGTATGGGGCTTAGCGTGAAGAAATTTTTAATACCTAATTTACGGCAATGTCCTATTAAATCCTTGATTGCAAGAGTTCCTGCACCTTTCAAACTTGCATGTGGTAATCTAAAAATAGAATAAAAAATAGCATATGTAATATCATATTTACTTTTATATCCATCATCATTTAAAACCTCCATCATGTTCCTAGGAAGCTTGTTTCCTATTCTCACACATACCATAAATTGAGGGATACCCTGATGCACATACACAAAGACCGTTCGGTTACCGGTTATTCGTTTCTCAATTGAAATTGTTGGATGTACAGGGTCATTTATTAAAAAGTTTAGCCATTCATCATTAAATCCAACTTCACCATATTGCAATATCATTATTTTATTATTTAAAAAATTAAACTATTTGGGTTATAACTGGTACGAAATAAATTACGGTTTTGGCAACAAGTGTTTTTGAACTTTTCCCAATGCAGTTCTAGGTAAACTGTCAACGGTAATGAAACTTCTTGGAACTTTAAACGAAGCAAATGTTTTTTTACAAACTTCTTCAATTGAATTTGCATCGTATTTTGAATTTGGAACTAGATACGCAACTGGCATTTCTCCTCTTGTTTCATGAGGAATTCCAACTACAACTGCTTCATCAACACCTTCTTGTTCTAACAAAAATTCTTCAATTTCACGAGGGTAAATATTAAATCCTCCGCTGATTATTAAATCGCTTTTACGACCTCTTAAGGTAAAATAGCCATCTTCAGAAAGCACACCCATATCTCCGGTTTTAAAATAACCATCAATAAAGGAATCCATTGTTGCTTGTTCTCTTTTCCAATATCCTGCAAATACATTTGGCCCTTTAACACAAACTTCCCCTTCTTCATCAACAGCCGCTGTTTCTCCGTCAGGCAAAATTATTTTAACAGAAAGACCAGGTAATGGGAAACCAACCGTTCCAGGTCTTCTTTCGCCAATATAAGGATTACTAATGTTCATCAGGGTTTCTGTCATTCCGTATCTTTCCAAAATAACATGCCCGTATTTAGATTCAAAATCCTCCATAACTTGGGGTGGTAAAGGCGCTGAACCACAAGCAAATAATCGCATATTTTCTCCAATTTGCTTCGCCACTTCATTTGATTGCTCTAATAATCGGATATAAATTGTAGGTACTCCAAAAAACAAAGTCGGTTTAAAATCTAGAAATTCACTTGCAGCTTTTTGGTGTTCAAAACGAACTAATAACCTCATCGTACAACCACTAATTAGCCAACAATGAATTCCATTGGCAAGGGAATGAACGTGAAATAACGGCAAGGCTAGTAAAAATTTATCATCCTGCGTAATTTGCCAACAAGAAACCAGATTGATTCCATTTGAAATAAAATTATTGTGGGTTAGAATTGCCCCTTTTGAAGCTCCAGTTGTTCCGCTTGTATAAACTAATGCTGCAGGACTATCTCCGGTTGTATGACTAATAATTTTATAGTCATTCTGCTTTTTTAATTCTAATATTAAATCACTTAATTGTAATGCTGGAAAACCACCAGGCACTTCTACATCGGCAATTAATAATTTAGGATCGGCATCGTTTAAAATGTGAGTAATTTCTCTTTCTTTATATAAAATATTTACTGGGACAAAAATGATTCCCGTTTTGACACATGCCAAATAGAGGTCAATCATTTCAACGCAATTTTCAAGATAAATACAAATTCTATCACCAGAAACAATTCCTTTAGACAATAAAAAATTAGCCATTTTATTACTTCGGGAATCAATATCTCCAAAAGTATATTTATTGGATCCAAACTCAAGAGCGGTTTTATTTTTTCTTCCTACAAGAGATAAATCAAATAGATTAATTAAATTCATTTACTATTATTTATGTTCATTATTAATTTTAAGAGATACAAAACAGATTGCTAAAGCAAATATTCCAAGGGATAAAAATGCGGAAGAAAAACTACCTGTGAAGTCGGTTATTTTTCCAACTAAAGGAGCTGCCACTAAAATAAATACAATTCCAAGCATGTTTACTAATCCCATTGCAGCTCCTGCACGACCAGGGAAAAGTAAAGCTGCACGATTAAATAATCCTGCATAAGGCAACCCGCAACCTATTCCCAATAAGATAATTGCAAAAATGTTGATGATTAAATTATCGTTTATAAAAGCCAAAATAAAACAACCTAAAGTGTTTAATAATAAGCTAATTACTAATAATTTTCGAACACCAATTTGGGTAACTAATTTTCCTCCCCAAGGTCTAGTGAAAATACCTAACAATAATACTAAAGAAGCAATAAAAGGAATTAATAATTTATTTCCGAAGGTGAAATTCTCTTTCAACATTTCGGTAATCCATGAGCCAATAACGATTACTAATCCGAAAGAAGCCATTTGAACTAAGCCCAATAAATACAATTGGCCGTTAGACAACATTACTGATAAAGAACTGTGGGGATGTTCTTTAGCAAATGGTTTTGGAGCAAAAAATAAGACTGTAATTAATGTTAACAATGCAACTGCGGAAGTTGAAATAAATGCCGGAGTCCAATTTTCGTAGCTTCTTGCAATTTGAGGAACCGCAAAAATCACAAATCCTGATCCTAATAAAACACTTGCTCCATAATAGCCTTGGTAAATAAATAATTTTTCAGTAGGCATTGATTGATATATATATCTAGCTCCAGAAACAAAACTTACACCCGTTCCAAAGCCTACAAAAAATTTCCAAAACAATAATTGATTGTAACTTTCAGAAAAAGAAATTCCGAAATTACCAATACAAACGACTGCTAGCGCAATGCACAACATTTTTTTTGGACCATATTTATCAGCAAAATGGCCGCCAGGAATTTGCATTAAGGCGTGTGTTAAAAAAATAGCTGTGGTTAAAAATCCGAACATTGCCTTTGTAAAAGGAAACTCAGGAGAGTCAAAACTATTCATCAACCATTCTTTTAATGGCGCGTGATTGGTATAATTAGCAGAGAATGCGAATCCTGCTAAGCAAGCACAAAACAATGCTGTTTTTTGTTGTTTGTTATTTAATACATTTTCTTTCATCTTTTCTAATTTTTGGTTTTTTTGGTTTTGGTTAAAGTACTTAGCAAAGTTGGTTTAGGCTTTACTTTTAATTTATTTTTACAATTCTAATTGCATTTAAATAGGTTGCTCCGCCTTTGCCAGGGTTGAATTTTATCGAAATTCCTTTACCATCATTTACAGAAACAGAAGTGTTTTTTATTACCGCTCGTTCCGTTCCGATTTGGTTTGGAATATCAAAATCTTTAAGCAATGTATTTCCATTTACAACCACATCAAAAACATAATTTTCGGCATTTTCATAGCTTGAAGTATTTCCTAAATTATAAGCTAACGCTTCTTTTTGCACTTTAGGAATTAAATGCGCCCAATAAAAATAAACTTCATAAATTCCATCAGCAACATCGGCTTTAAATTCTTCTATTCCATTTCGTTGGGTTTGAAAAATAGGGTCTTGAGTGGTATTTAATATATCCAACTCTGAAGTTGGCAATTGTCCGTAACGTGTATTCGTTTTAAATGATTTTCCTCCTACATATCCCCAACTTCCTTTGGCGTAAGCTTGTTCGGGAATCCAACATATTGCGGCTGATTTGTCTTCAAAATAACGATTAGAACCAAACATCACATTCAAAC